>NZ_JAFCTI010000002.1:0-174936 GCF_049895945.1 Pseudarthrobacter sp. DSP2-3-2b1
ATGTTGTTTTTGGGCAGTCCGGGTCCGGGCAGCGCCAAACACGTTTGGCCCACAGCAGCCGCACCGGCTGGCCGAAACAGGGAATGTCATGGAGCCGGACCTGGCGGCGTCCGTGGCCGACCGCGACGACGCCGCAGTCCGGGCAACCGGCGAGGTCCACACCCGTTTCGACGCCCAGTACGAGGCCGGTCCCGGTTGCCGTGACGGAGCTGACGTGGACGCCCTCGACACCGAGCAGCGCATCCGCGCGCATGCACCAGCGGCCAGCAGAACAAGCAGAACAAGACATAGAGTTATTCATGTCAGGGTCTCTTTTTGGTTTTGGTTGCTTGGTCGCTACCAATTCAAAGAGGCCCTGACCTCTTTCCTGCCGCACCACGCCGCAGCGCGGAATACCTACACGCTGGCGCCATCCTCAGAGTGCGCATCCATGCTTATCTGCGAAGGCCCCTTAAACGCCGCGACAACGTACTGGAGTGCGTCATCTTTTTCCGCAAACACCAGTCAGCAGAGCGGCCAGAACTTGTCCCAAGGTTCCGTCAGCCGCTTTAGCGGCGAAGTGGCGTTTTTAGAGGGTCTCCCAGGGACCGAACACTGCCGGCACATCCCGTCAGGCGATCCCGCACCTATAGCGCTAGATGGTGCCCCTCCGCTACCCGCCGAACATCCCGAAAAGGAAAGACCCACCAACGGTAGCCTCAGGGGGTGGCTGTCGCTACGTCGATGGTATTGCGGTTAGCGGGACGATACTTTCAAGGCTCTCCCATTCGTTGGTTTCATTATTCAGTACGGTCGTCCCGGCACCGGACCCTCTTGCCTCTCGGAAGCCATATTGGAACCCTTGGATGGAATATTCTTCAGCCGTTCCATCCTTGTACTGCTGGGGCAACAAAAGCGCGATGTAATCCTTCCCGGCCTTGATATCAGCATCCTCCGAATACATCTTTTTGACGTACTGAATTCCGGTTGGCTTCTGACCGCCATTGCGGTGCTTGAACTTGTCCTGCTGCTGGGGATTGAGGCTCTTCCAGTACTCATCGAAGGAGACGATTCCGCCACCTTTGTTGTAAGTCAGCTGAGCGCCGGGCTTTAGATCCCCCTTGTATACCGCTTGGACGGCCATTTTTCCGATAGTCTGAGAGAAGGTGTACTGATTGAAGATGGGGCTGTAGGTGCGACCGCCGTCGATTGAGTCGATGTGCACCCGTGCTACCACGGGGACTGAATTGAACCCGTAATAGGGGTCTTTCGCGTTCCAGATGAAGTCCACTTCACTTGGAATGCTATGGATTTGATCGACCGGTATCCCCGCATATGCATCATGTGCCACGGCAACGATACTCTCTGTTGCTTGTTGGCTTTCGGCTTGTTCAATAGACCTTGGCGCGTCAGAAGCGCAGGAGGCTACCCCGCCGAGGAGCAAGACGGTTGCAACCGCGAAAGGCACTTTCAGATTGTTCACTCTATCGACCTCTCTAGTACAAAATTCTAGTACAAAATGTTGACGGCATCGTTGTCGACCTGCTGAACTCTCTGTACTATTCGCCCCGCGCCCGTTTGGCACATGATGCTGTAGGGATTAGTTTGCCAATGAGCAAGTCCGAAGGAGTGTCCCATCTCATGAATCGTGGTCCCTAGTGCCTGATCATTCGAAAAACTTGGTGAGCTGTACTGGTCGTTGTTGATATGAATCTCAGTAAAGTCCCAATTCGAATACCATTGATTTACGCCTGTCGGGCCGTTATTATAAAACTCTGTTTGCGCAATGATGGACGACGATTGAAAGTATGAGCTGCTATTCAAATGAAAATCCATCATCGAGCCATTATTGCTGCTGACAAAATTCATGTAGATGGGATTATCCCATCCTGGATACATCCAGTTGTTGGCGGCGTTCACGATGTAGGATTCCCAGTTGCCGACTCCTGACGCATAGTTCAACCAGACGGTTACGTTTCCGACGCCCAGCGAGTACCTATGGCATATGTTGGTGTCGCAGCATTTGCGGCAGTCGCGGGAATCATGAACAGAATTACAAAACTCAGAATTGCGAGAGCTTTTATTCTTACTTTGTGGGTCATGAACGCCTCTCCGGAGCGAGGTATATTCTGATCGTGGATGATTCCAAGATTTCGGCGTTCAGAACAACCTTTAGCATGAATTTGCCGCAGGAGATGCAAGGAGTTTCGGCTGGCAACCATCCCTCATCGCTGCCCGGAGTGAAATTCCTCCGCCCGTTGGCTTATTCTCTGGCTTGGCCAGCTTGATTGTCAATGGCTCAACGTGGCTTATTTAACTGATCTTCACACTAACCGTGAAGAGCTCTTTACTTGAGCACTTCGGGCTCGGCCAGTACGTCCCATCCACCGGAGCCACAGGCTACAGCGTATGCATGATAGACGAGGCCGAAAACTCATACGCTGGTTCTCTCCTCAACAGCGTCCTCTATGTCCCTATGCGGGTAATTGAGGCAGACGCATTTCATGTCGACATTCAATGAAAAGGCGGGGCAGCAGGTTGATCGAATCAGCAACTTAAGGAGTCACCAGTTGAGCGCCACCTGGTCCAGTTCTGGAAGGAGCCACCATCACCGGTATCTGTCCTGTCATCGCAATCAGAACGAGGCAAGAGCCTGCCACGTTTCATAAACATGTGGCAGGGACCACCAGGTGCCACGGCCGGCAGCGAACCACAACTGCTAAACAGCCCGCCTGAACAGCGGTAGTCGCAGACGAAGAAGGCGGGCGCCGGTTCAGCCGGCGCCCGCCTTCTTCGTCTTCCGGGGACGATGGACACGAAGAGTAAACCTCAACTGCCTGCCAATGAGGTTTCTTCGCAGCCCGCTCTTGGCCGACGTCGACCCGTTTACTCGCCGCGCGGCGCGCTCGGGTAAGGTGCTAGCCGGCGAGTCCGAGGAACACCAGCAGAGCCCTTTCGATGTCGGCAAGCTGGGCAGCCGTCAAGCGGCCGACCCGGGTTTGCACGTTGGAGCGGCGTACCGTCGTCAACTTGTCGATCATCACGTGGCTTTCCTGCCGCAGCCCGGACAATTCCGAGGGAGAGAGGCTGATCCGCAGGAGGGGTGCATCGATGAGGGTTGTTGTCAGGGGAAGGACTGTGACGGAATCGGTGGCGTCAAACCGGTCATCCTGGATGACCAGCGCGGGCCGTGGCTTGGAGGCGTAGACGCCACCGGCCACGGTCCAGAGTTCGCCACGGATCACTCTTCGTCCCAGGGAGCTGACACGGCCTCGATGAATGCCTGGTCATCGGAGTGGTGTTCAGCAGCAGCTACGGCAGCCGCCTGCCGGTGTGCTTCGGCGTCGAAGCCATTGGCCCGGACGTCCGGCACCCACACCTGGATGGGGCGGAAGCCGTGTTCGCGCATCCGCTTGCGGTACTCGCTGACCCGGTCCTTGACTGCCATAGCACCAATGTTACATGTAACGCTGTGCTCCCGGTAGGCCTTGCCGGCCAAACGCACCGACGCCTGACACCTCCTTGGAGGTGTCAGGCGTCGTTCTCCGGCACGGTTACTGCCAGTCTTACGGGCGGTCGGGATGCCGCATTTCGGTGATCCGGTGTTCGATGCCTCAGATGAGCGCGGGTGTGGGGCTTGCTGACGTGACGGTGGCCGAGTCGACGTTCAGGCCCTCGGGCAGCGGGTCCGTGGGGTAGCGGACCATCTGATTGCCGTGGTCAGACCGGCATTCGGAGAGCGGCCCGCCGTCGGCCATGATCCGGTCGAAGTGCCGGTCGGCGTGATCGAGCATCCACGTGCTGACGGCCCCGCCGCCTTCGCCGTAGGCGACCTCGTAGCCTTGCCACAGGGCGGTCAGGCGCATCATCACAGATTGGTGGTTCCACCACTGCCAGCACCACCTGATCCCGGTGGTACCGCGCTGGGCCATGACGCCGGGTGCGGAATCGAAGTGCTCATACAGCGGCCCGTAGATGCCTTCGTAGAAGTCATAGACGGTACGGAAAGCTGGCTCTGCTGGCTCTTCGGATTCCTCGACAGCCGCCGCTTCTGCATTGTCCTGGACGGCGGCGGCCGCCGCTGGGTCATCGCTGATTTCCCCGGTTTCGGTGTTGACCCCGGCGGCTTCGGCCACGTGGCCTGCCACGCGGGTTTCGATGCCGGCGGCCACTTCTGACCAGTCCAGGTCATCGAGACGGGCGTCCACTGCCTCTTCGATGCGTTTGGTGTACCGGCGGAGAGCAACTGTGGTCAGCAGCTTTTCGACGGCGGCCGGGTCCAGCCCGGCCAGGGCGGCACCCCCGGTCAGCGCATTGAGAGCCGCGGGCTCCTCAGCGACGGGCGTTTCAATTGGATCAGGTTGGGCGGCCGCCGAACCTGAGGGGGCCGGTTCGGGGGCGTCATCGAAGAACAGGCCGGTTCCCGGAAGATCATCTTCCGGGAACCGCTCCGTGACTGATTGGGTGTCCGTCACGGTGCCGCTACCGGTGTGAGGTCGGGATTGCGGCGGACGGCGTCGGCCTCGGCCTCGGCATCACTGATGGTGCGGTCTGCCTGCGGGTCATGGGCGTGCAGGGAGGCCTTGACGGCTTCTTCATGCTTGGTCCACATCCATGGGGTGGATTTGACCAGGGCGGCGCGGTTCTGGCCGGTGATGAGGATACCTCGGCCCTTGGGGAGTGCGGCGAGTTCGGCCACGTCGAAGATCCGGTCCCGGTGTTCCTGCTCGGGGCCGCGTGGGGAGTTCTTGGAGCCGGGAGAACCGGGAGTTGTGTAGTAGTAGTCCCCTACTGCTTCGGAGGTTTTGGACAGGAACGGTCCCGGCTTATTGCCGCCCAGGTACAGGATCCAGTTCGCGGCCTGATAGAGCGCTTCCATGCCCTTTTCGCCCCAGACGGATTCGCCCTGGGAGTAGGACTGGAGGATGGTGGCCACGAGGATTCCGCGTGAGCCGAAGTGGGAGTATTCCTTGGGGAGCTTGGACCAGCGGCATACGTTGGCCGCTTCATCCAGGATGGCGGCCAAGGGCACCGGCAGCCGGCCGCCCGGGCATTCGGTGGCGTACTCCACGGCTGCTTCCAGGACGGCCACGGCCATGGCCGTCACGAGGGCGCGGCCTCCGCCTGCAGAGTCCTTGGAGAGCGAATAGAGGGTGTCTTTTCCCCGGACGAACTCTGCCGGGTTGAAGTGGGGCCGGCCACGGTAGGCGTCGATCACTATATTGAACAGAGTACAGCAAGTTGAACACTTGGCAAAATGGGCCGGGCCTATTTGTTGGTGCTGCCTCTGGTCGGCTGCCGGCCGGGCCGCCACGACTTTTGTTCAGCCCATGGGATTGCCCAGGGACCGGGCCAGTTCATTCAGTTCCTTGACCATCTGGGAGCCCTGCTCAGCTGAGTAGGTTGCCTTGAGGGCGGTCACCGACAAGCCAAGGCTCGGCCCATGCGCGCCACGGGTTGGTACGGAGACTGCCAGGCACACCACGCCCGTGGTGGACTCTTCATCCTCGAATGCGTAGCCCTGCTCCCGGATGGTCTGCAGCTGGGCCTTGAGCTCAGCGCCGGTTCGCAGTGACTTGGGCGTCAGGACCGGCAGCTGGAGGTCATCAGGAAACATGGTGTCAATGTCGTGATCGTGGAGCCGGGCAATCAGGGCCTTGCCCACGGCGCACAGCGAGACCGGCATTTTGTCTCCGATATTGGAGGTCAGGCGGACTGCCGGGTGGCCTTCATAGCGGGCGAGATAGATCACGTTGGTGCCGTCAAGCATGGCGATGCGGACGGTTTCCCCGGAAAGGGTGGGGGCCTGCTCGCAGAAGCGGTAGAACTCCTGGACCTCGTCGAGCCGGCTCAGGTACGCCGCGCCCAGCTCAACCAGCTTGCGTCCCAGCGTGAACTCCGCGCCCTGGCGGCTGATCAGCCGGGCTTCTTCGAGAGCCAGCAAGAGGTTGGAGGTGGACGATTTGGGGATCCCCAGCTCGCGGGCAAGGTCACTGAGCGTCAGCCTCCCGGTGGCCGAAGCTGCCAGTGCGTCCATGACTGCGGCAGCGCGCGTGACGGCAGGGGCCGGAGAGGTGCTCCCCAGGCCCTCCGAGGAACGGGAGGTGCGGGAATCGGCCATGATTCTCCTTTGATCGGCACGTGAGGACGCTCAATTCGCTTGTTCATTCAGCTGAACAGTAACCATCATAATGGCTCGCACCGGACCCGGGTTCTTATCCGTCTGCGTTGAAGAGGCACTTCTACACGACCTTGACTGCGTGGCGTTTTTTGTTTCCGGAAGTTCACGGTATATTCATCTCAGGCCCTCCACCGCGGCATCCCCCAATAGTCGCGGTGGAGGGTTTTCCAATGCCCAAAAAACGCCGGGCAATTCTAGGCGGCGCCGGCCAGGGATACCCGCCTCCGCCAGCCCCCTCCCAGCCCGTCGCGCTCCAAAACCATTGTGGTCAAAGCAGAATGCGGGTTCCGCCCCAGTCTCACCTGGAGCTGCAGAACCTCGACATCCACCCGGCCAAGCCCCTTGGGCATCCGGCGCTGCTCTTCCCACCAGCTCACCCGCTCGAACCACCGCACCATTTCGGCACCGACTACCCATTCCCGGCCCTCACACAGCACCGCCGTCGGGATGCCTTCCGGCGACATTTTCACCTGCACATATTCCATAGCAGGAACTGTAGGGACGGGCACCGACAATTAACGCGGGGGCCTTGATGTCACCACGGCACATGGTGTCCGGAACAGAAAAACCCCGCCGTCCCTGGCCTCACGGGCCTGGAACAACGGGGTTGATGGTGGGTCCTACCGGGATCGAACCGATGACATCCACGGTGTAAACGTGGCGCTCTACCAGCTGAGCTAAAGACCCAAAGGGCCGGTTTCCGCGCTGCAACGCGTCAACCAACGAACATAAACTCTACCTGACCCGCAGGAATAAAAGCCAATCGGCTGCAGCGGCCCAGTTGGGTCGTCACAGATCAGGCAGTTCGGCGGCGAGCCAGGTCAGGGCCTCGCTGACCCCGGCATGGAGCTTGATGGCGGCGTGCTGATCGCCACGGGTCTCGCCCCGGTTGATGATCACCACCGGCTTCCCGTCCTTTGCGGCATGCCGGACGAAGCGCAGCCCGCTCATCACCGTCAGTGACGAGCCGGCCACCAGGAGCGCCCCGGCGGCGTCCACGGTAGCGTAAGCGGCTTCCACCCGGTCCTTGGGCACGTTCTCCCCGAAGTAGACAAAATCGGGCTTCAACCTTCCGCCGCAGGCAGGGCAGACCGCCACAACAAAACTGCTGATCAGGGCCGAATCCTCAACGGTTGCATCGGCGTCGGGAGCCATCTCCACCAGGGCCGACGCCGTGGCACGCTCCAGGAATCCGGGATTCAGCTCCTCCAGCATCCCCGCTACCAGGCGCCGGCTGTAGGTCCGCCCGCAGTCCAGGCACACCACCTGGTCATAGCGGCCATGGAGGTCAATGACGTTCAGGCTGCCGGCGTCCTCATGCAGCCTGTCCACGTTCTGCGTGATGAGGCCGGTGAGAAGTCCGCGCTGCTCGAGCTCTGCAGCTGCGAGGTGGCCCGGATTGGGATCCGCCCGCCGGAGATGGGACCAGCCGATGTGGTTCCGTGCCCAATAGCGCTGGCGGTTGGCCGCGTCAAGCACGAACTCCTGGTATGTCATGGGCGATCTTGGCACCGAGTCCGGGCCGCGGTAGTCCGGAATACCGGAATCCGTGCTCAGTCCCGCGCCCGTCAACAGTGCGAGGGGTTTGCCGGCCAGCAGGTCCCGGATCCGCTCCAGGCCTTCCAGATGGTCATCGGCCAGCGGGGCGGGGTCAGTTGCGGGCAGGCTGGCAAAGCCCGTCAGGCCGATGCCGTGCCGCTGCTGTTCCATGTCAGCTCAGGCCTGTTCCAAACCCGCCAGCACATTGCGGTATTCGGAGAGTTCGCGGGCCTGGCCACGCGGATTCACCACCACATAGCGGATGGTGCCAACGGCGTCGATGATGAAGCTCCCCCGCCGGGCCATCCCGCTCTCCGGGTCGAAGACGCCGAACGCCTCAGCGACAGCCCCATGCGGCCAGAAGTCGGCGAGGAGGTCGAACCCGTAGCCTTCCTTCTCGGCGTACGCCCGGAGGCTGAACTTGCTGTCCACAGAGACGCCCAGGACGGTGGCCTTAAGGTCCTCGAACACGGAAAGGTTGTCCCTGATCTCGCACAGTTCACCGGTACAGATACCGGAGAAGGCGAACGGGTAAAAGACCAGCACCACATTTTGCCCGCGGAAGGACGACAGCCTGACCGGCTCCCCGAACTGGTTTGCCAACTCAAAATCCGGAGCCGCCTCCCCTACCGCCGGAACAGACACACCGGCAGTCGACAGAGCTGGCGTCACTTGTTCTTCCTGCTCACCAACCGGGTGGCACTCCAGTCTTTGGACACGCCGGCGGAGGTGGTGAGGTGAAGGCCGGCAGTGGGAGCCGCTTCCTGTATTTCAGCTGGCGAAACGTAGCCGGACCTGCCGGACTTCGGGGTCAGCACCCAGACAACACCGTTTTCACTCAGTGTTGTCAGCGAATCCATGAGCGTATCGACCAGGTCACCATCGCCGTCGCGCCACCAGAAGATGACGGCGTCAACGACGTCGTGGTCGTCCTCGTCCAGGAGTTCGGACCCAGTCAGGTCCTCGATATCATCACGTAAGTCGAAATCGACGTCGTCGTCGTAACCGAACTCCTGAATCAGATCCCCACTTTTGAAACCCAATTTTTCCGCCACATTTACCGAAGTGGCGGCGTCGGCCTCGCTCACGTGTTCCTCCAATGCCTAATACATGCAATACGCATAGTGATTTCCATTACTCCAAGCCAACACCCTTTGAGCCTGTGCTTCAAGCTGACGCCACCGCGATCCGCCATATTCTGCGTCACATCCGGTGCCGTCACCCTGCATGCCCAAGGGTTTCGTCACACAACCAGTATGACCGCGAAATACAACGGCGGTGCCACGGACGCGGCTACGCATCGCGCTGAAGTCACAGCTAGAGTGGCTGTGACAACTATGCCTGCGGGGCGACCGCCCTGGAATTCAGTGCAGGCATAGGCGTGCTAGGACCCTGCCCGGCGCACATGACCGGGCTGATGTAACCGATACGTCGCACACGTCGCGTTTACGCCGGACAGCTACCCTGCCCGGCCTGAGTGCGCCGATGCATGCGCGCAAAGAGAGGTTGGACGTGGCTGCAGGAGAAGATACCTCCCATATCCTCAGCGGGTTGACTAACCAGCTGCCTGATCGTGATCCGGAAGAGACCGCTGAATGGGTTGAGTCCCTGGATGCGCTGATCAGGGAACAAGGCACGGAACGTGCCCAATACATCATGCGGAGCCTTCTGCAGCGCGCCGGTGCGCAAAGCGTGGGCGTGCCGATGGTGACCACCACGGACTACGTGAACACGATTCCCGTGGACCAGGAAGCACCCTTCCCCGGCAACGAGGAATACGAGCGCCGGTACCGGGCCTACATGCGCTGGAACGCCGCGATCATGGTGCACCGTGCGCAGAAGGCGAACATCGGGGTGGGCGGGCACATCTCCACCTACGCCGGCGCCGCCACCCTGTATGAGGTGGGCTTCAACCACTTCTTCCGCGGCAAGGACCACCCCGGCGGCGGTGACCAGGTCTTCTTCCAGGGCCACGCCTCCCCCGGCATGTACGCACGGGCGTTTATGGAAGGCCGCCTTTCCGAGGAGGACCTGGACGGATTCCGCCAGGAGAAGTCCAAGGAAGGCCACGCGCTGTCCTCCTACCCGCACCCGCGGCTGATGCCCGAGTTCTGGGAATTCCCGACCGTGTCGATGGGCATCGGTCCCATGAACGCGATTTACCAGGCCCAGTCCAACCGGTACCTGCACAACCGGGGCCTGAAGGACACCTCGGACCAGCAGGTCTGGGCGTTCCTGGGCGACGGGGAAATGGACGAGCCCGAGTCCCGCGGCCTGCTCCAGCTCGCGGCGAACGAGAACCTGGACAACCTGAACTTCGTCATCAACTGCAACCTCCAGCGCCTGGACGGGCCGGTACGCGGTAACGGCAAGATCATGCAGGAACTTGAAGCGTTCTTCCGCGGCGCCGGCTGGAACGTCATCAAGGTTGTCTGGGGCCGGGAGTGGGATGACCTGCTCACCAAGGACTCCGACGGTTCGCTCGTGAAGATCATGAACGAAACCCCCGACGGCGACTACCAGACCTACAAGGCAGAGTCCGGCGGGTTCGTCCGCGAGCACTTCTTCGGCAAGGACCCCCAGACCAAGGACCTCGTCGCGGACCTGAGCGATGACCAGATCTGGAACCTCAAGCGTGGCGGCCACGACTACCGCAAGGTGTACGCCGCGTACAAGGCAGCCACCGAATTCAAGGGCAAGCCCACCGTGATCCTGGCCAAGACGGTCAAGGGCTACGGACTCGGCCCCCACTTCGAAGGCCGTAACGCCACGCACCAGATGAAGAAGCTCACCCTCGATGACCTGAAGAAGTTCCGCGACCACCTGCGGATTCCGGTCACCGACGAGCAGCTGGAAAAGGATCTGTACTCACCGCCGTACTACCACCCCGGCACGGATGCGCCGGAGATCAAGTACATGATGGAACGCCGTGCCGAGCTCGGCGGCGCCGTCCCGGAACGACGTTCCAAGCACCAGGACATCGCCCTCCCGGACGCCAAGACGTACGAGGTGGCCAAGCGCGGCTCGGGCAAGCAGCAGGCCGCCACCACCATGGCGTTCGTCCGGCTCCTCAAGGACCTCATGCGGGACAAAAACTTCGGCAAGCACATCGCCCCGATCATCCCGGACGAAGCCCGCACCTTCGGCATGGACGCGTTCTTCCCCACCGCCAAGATCTACAACCCCAAGGGCCAGAACTACCTGTCCGTGGACCGCGACCTGGTCCTCGCCTACAAGGAATCCGCCCAGGGCCAGCTGATCCACCCGGGCATCAACGAAGCCGGCGCCGTAGCGGCGTTCACCGCCGCCGGCACCGCCTACGCCACCCACGGCGTACCGCTGATCCCGGTCTACGTGTTCTACTCCATGTTCGGTTTCCAGCGCACCGGCGACGCCTTCTGGGCAGCCGGGGACCAGATGGCCCGCGGCTTCATCATCGGCGCCACCGCGGGCCGGACCACCCTGACCGGCGAAGGGCTCCAGCACGCTGACGGCCACTCACCGCTCCTGGCGTCCACCAACCCGGCCGTGGTCACCTACGACCCCGCCTACGGGTACGAAATGGGCCACATCATCCGCGACGGCATCGAGCGGATGTACGGGCCGGACTCCGCAGACCGGAACCTCATGTACTACCTCACGGTCTACAACGAGCCGATCACCCAGCCCGCCGAACCCGAAGAGCTCGATGTTGAAGGCGTACTCAAGGGCATCTACCTTGTAGCCCCGGCGAAGATCGACGGTCCCCGGACCCAGATCCTGGCCTCGGGCGTCTCGGTGCCCTGGGCCATCGGCGCGCAGCAGCTTCTCGCCGATGACTGGGGGGTCTCGGCCGACGTCTGGTCCGTCACGTCCTGGAACGAGCTCCGCCGCGACGGCATGGCCGCCGAGGAAGAAGCCTTCCTCAACCCCGGCCAGCCCGCACGGGTCCCGTTCGTGACCCAGCAGCTTGCCGGAGCCACCGGCCCCGTTGTTGCAGTCTCGGACTACATGAAGGCCGTCCCGGACCAGATCCGTCAGTTCGTGCCCAACGAGTTCGCTTCCCTCGGTGCCGACGGCTTCGGCTTCTCCGACACCCGCGCGGCCGCCCGCCGCTTCTTCAAGAACGACATCCACTCCATCGTGGTGCGGTCCCTGGAGATGCTGGCACGCCGCGGCGAAGTGGATGCCCAGGCCCCGGCCAAGGCAATCGAGAAGTACCGCCTGCACAACGTCAACGCCGGTTCCACCGGAAATGCGGGCGGCGAGTCCTGATCAGGCTCCCGTAGGAACATAACGGACGACGGCGGCACTCACCAGCGGTGGGTGCCGCCGTCGTCGTCGTAAATCAGCGGTGCAGGGCGCGGGAGGATCCGGCGTCCGCGGGACGCTGTGACCCAGCTCCAAGCCGGTTGTAGCCTTTGCACAAATGGAGCTTGCGTGGCGGGCACCGTATGCTCAGAAGATGCCTGAGCCAACCACCGCGCCCGCGAAGCGCAAGCCGTCCTCGCGCAGCATGCCGCCGGAGAAAACCGAAACCCTCAAGAAACTCCGGGCGAGTGTAGGCCAGCTGTCCACCACCACGCTGCGCCAGCTTGAAAAATCGCTGCCCTGGTATTCGCGCCTCAGCTCCGACGAACGCTCAGCCCTCGGAATGGTGGCGCAGAACGGCATAGCCGCTTTTGTCACCTGGTACGAACGTCCCAGCTCCCCTTCATGGATTCTCTCCGACGTCTTCGGCACTGCGCCCACGGAACTCACCCGCTCCATCAGCCTCCAAAAAGCCCTCCAGCTCATCCGGATTGTGGTTGAAGTGGTGGAGGACCAGGTGCCGGTCATCGCCCCCGAAGCCGACCAGCCCGCGCTCCGGGAGGCAGTCCTGCGGTACTCGCGGGAAGTGGCTTTCGCTGCGGCCGATGTCTACGCACGGGCCGCCGAATCCCGGGGATCCTGGGACACCCGCCTTGAAGCCCTGATTGTTGACGCCATCCTGCGCGGGGAGAACACCGACGCCCTGCGTTCGCGGATCGCTGCACTGGGGTGGAAAGCGCAGGAACGGTTCACTGTCATGGTGGGGAATTCGCCGTCAGAACCCAGCGCCAGCTACGTCAGCGAACTGCGGCGCATGGCCGGCCGCTACGCCGAAGACGCCCTGGTGGGAATCCAGGGCGACCGGCTGATCCTGATCCTTGGCGGCCTCAAAGACAAAGAGACCGCATACCTGAAGCTCAGCGAAATGTTCGCGCCCGGCCCCGTGGTGTACGGCGCGGAAGCGGGTTCACTGCTGGAAGCCAGCGGATCGGCCCAGTCCGCCTTTGCCGGCCTCACCGCAGCGCGGGCGTGGCCCTCCGCGCCCCGGCCGGTGGCCGCCGACGATCTGCTCCCGGAACGCGTCATCTCCGGCGACGAAGCGGCGCGCCGGTCGCTGGTCAAGAACATCTACCGCCCCCTCGTAGCGGCCTCCAACGGGCTGGTGGAGACGCTGGGCACCTACCTTGAACTGGGGCACTCCCTCGAGGCGACAGCCCGCGAACTCTTTGTGCACGCCAACACGGTCAGGTACCGGCTCAAGAGAGTCTGCGACGTAACCGGCTGGGATCCGCTCCTCCCCCGGGAGGCATTTGTGCTGCAGGCGGCGCTTGTTGTCGGCCGGCTTTCAGCGCCGCCAAAAGCCCCCGCCGAACGTCATCCTGCGCGGAACCAGCTCTGAGTCGTTGTAGACTTCCTACAATCTGACCCCTTGAGCTTGGTGCAGACAAACACCGCTTGATGACACAGTAATTTGGAAAGCTGGATACGTGCTTGCAATAGTCTGCCCTGGACAGGGCTCACAGACCCCCGGTTTTCTGGCCCCTTGGCTGGAACTTCCTTCGGTAGCAGGCCAACTGGCCTCTCTCAGCGAGATCGCAGGCATCGACCTGACAGCCCACGGGACCACCTCCGATGAGGAAACCATCAAGGACACCGCCGTCGCGCAGCCCCTGATCGTTGCCGCCGGGCTGGTCGCCGCGAAGTCACTGTTCGACGTCGAACTCGCCACCCTGCCAGTGATCCTTGCCGGACACTCGGTAGGCGAAATTACCGCATCCGCACTGGCGGGAGTGCTCACCGAGCAAGAAGCAATGACGTTCGTCCGTGAACGCGCCAACAGCATGGCCGCGGCTGCGGCCGTTACCCCTACCGGCATGAGTGCTGTGGTGGGCGGAGACCCTGCTGAGGTCCTGGCCGCCATCGAGGCCACCGGTGCCACGCCGGCCAACGTCAACGGCGCCGGCCAGACCGTCGCCGCTGGAACCTTCGAACAGCTCAAGGCCCTCGCGGACAACCCGCCGGCCAAGGCCAGGGTCATCCCGCTGAAGGTGGCCGGGGCCTTCCACACCTCGCACATGTCCCCTGCTGTCACCGCCCTCGAGGCGCTGAAGCCGCACCTCAGGCCACAGAAGCCACTGGTCCCCTTGCTTTCCAACTTCGACGGCCAGGAGGTCATTGACGGCGCCGCCGCCGTTGACAGCCTCATTGCCCAGGTCTCCAGGCCTGTCCGTTGGGACCGATGCATGGAAACATTGGTCCAGCGCGGCGTCACCGGAGTCATCGAACTGGCCCCGGCCGGAACGCTGGCCGGACTTGCCAAGCGCGGCATGCCCGGCGTCAAGACTGTTGCCGTCAAAACCCCGGACGACCTCACGGCCGCACTGGCACTCTTTGCAGAATTGGAGGGAAACGCATGAGCGTTCCCACGCTGAACCAACGTCCGGTTCATGCGAACAGCCGCATCATCGGACTTGGTGCATTTCGGCCGGACGTCATCGTCACCAACGAGGACGTCTGCCAGTGGATCGATTCCTCCGATGAATGGATCCGCCAGCGGACCGGCATCGTCACCCGCCACCGGGCCGCCGCCGATGTCAGCGTCGTTGATATGGCCGAAGGTGCTGCCCGGGAGGCCCTGCAGAAGGCAGGAATCGAAGCCTCGCAGTTGGGCGCGGTCATCGTTTCCACCGTCACCCACCCTTACGCCACGCCGTCGGCCGCCGCCGCGCTGGCTGACCGCATTGGCGCCACGCCGGCACCGGCTTTCGATATCTCGGCCGCCTGCGCCGGCTACTGCTACGGGATCGCCCAGGCCGACGCCCTGGTCCGCTCCGGGACTGCTGACTACGTTCTGGTGGTCGGGGCGGAGAAGCTCTCCGACGTCATCGACAACCGGGAACGCACCATTTCCTTCCTGCTGGGCGACGGCGCGGGTGCTGTGGTCATCGGCCCCTCGGACACACCGGGCATCGGGCCGTCCGTGTGGGGTTCGGACGGCAGTAAATGGGATGCCATCGGCATGACCCGCTCAATGCTGGACGTGCGCGACCTCAGCCTCGCCGCCCGCCAGTCCGACGAATCCGGCGACTTTGCCCTGCTCGAAGAGGCACAGGAGCTCTACCCCACCCTGCGCCAGGACGGGCAGACCGTCTTCCGCTGGGCGGTCTGGGAGATGGCCAAGATGGCCGAGCAGGCCCTTGAGGCCGCCGGGGTCAAGGCTGAAGACCTCGCCGCCTTCATTCCGCACCAGGCCAACATGCGGATCATCGACGAAATGGCCAAGAAACTCAAGCTTCCCGAATCCGTCATGGTGGCCCGCGATATCGCCGAGGCGGGCAACACCTCGGCAGCCTCCATCCCCCTCGCCACCCACCGCCTGCTCCAGGAACACCCAGAGCTCAGCGGCGGGCTCGCCCTCCAGATCGGCTTCGGCGCCGGGCTGGTCTTCGGCGCCCAGGTCATCGTCCTTCCTTAGGAACGTCCACACAGTCCGCACCCGCGGGCTGAACCGTTTCCGGCACCATCCGCCGGCAATAACAAGAAAAGGAGCCATCAATGGCTAGCAACGAAGAGATCCTGGCCGGCTTGGCTGAAATCGTCAACGAAGAGACCGGCCTCGCCCCCGAGGCCGTGGAGCTGGACAAGTCCTTCACCGAGGACCTGGACATCGACTCCATCTCCATGATGACCATTGTGGTCAACGCCGAAGAGAAGTTCGGCGTGCGTATCCCGGACGAAGAGGTCAAGAACCTCAAGACCGTCGGCGACGCCGTCAGCTTCATCGCAGGCGCTCAGGCCTAGCCAAGGCTCCAGCCGCTTACGGCTGACTGGATTGCCGGTCCGCGCCCAGGCCGGGCCGGCAGTCCCCCTCATAAATCCTGGCAGCCAACTGAACTGCCCACACGCGGGACCCCGCCGGCGATTACCGGAGATGGCCTGCCCACCGACAGAGAGCAATCCCATGACACGCAAAGTAGTCATTACCGGTCTGGGGGCCACCACGCCCATCGGCGGCGATGTTCCCACCATGTGGAGCAATGCCCTGAAGGGTGTCTCCGGTGCCCGCACGCTGGAAGACGACTGGGTGGCTAAATACGAACTCCCGGTTCACTTTGCCGCCCGCTGCACCACGCCGGCCCTGTCGGTCCTCAGCCGGGTCGAGGCCAAGCGGATGGACCCGTCCACCCAGTTCGGTGTGATCGCATCCCGCGAAGCCTGGGCCGATTCCGGCATCACTGAGATCGACCCGGACCGCCTGGCCGTCGCCTTCGCCACCGGCATCGGCGGGGTATGGACCCTGCTGGACGCCTGGGACACCCTGAAGGAAAAGGGCCCCCGCCGCGTCCTCCCCATGACGGTGCCCATGCTGATGCCCAACGGCGTCGCTGCCGCCGTCAGCCTTGATCTTGGCGCCCGCGCCGGCGCGCACACCCCCGTTTCAGCCTGCGCTTCCGGTACAGAAGCCCTTCACCTGGGCTTGGACCTCATCCGTTCCGGCAAGGCCGACGTCGTCATGTGCGGCGGCGCTGAAGCGGCCATCCACCCGATGCCGCTGGCCGCCTTTGCCTCGATGCAGGCGCTGTCCCGGCGCAACGACGACCCCCAGGCAGCGTCACGCCCCTACGACCTCGGCCGCGACGGCTTTGTCATGGGAGAAGGCGCCGGTGCCCTGGTTCTCGAAGCCGAGGAGCACGCCCTGGCCCGCGGCGCCCGCATCTACGGCGAACTGGCAGGAACCTCCGTGACCGCCGACGCGTACCACATCACCGCCCCGGACCCGCAGGGTCTTGGAGCCACCCGCGCGCTGAAGGCCGCCATGTTCGACGGCCGGATCCAGGCTGAAGACGTGGTCCACGTCAACGCCCACGCCACGTCCACGCCCGTCGGTGACAAGCCCGAGTACACCGCGCTCCGTGCGGCGTTGGGGAACCACATCGACAACGTAGCGGTATCTGCCACCAAGTCGCAGATGGGTCACCTGCTGGGTGCGTCCGGTGCGGTGGAGGCCGTGCTGACGGTATTGGCAGTCCACCACCGCAAGGCTCCTGTGACCATCAACCTCGAAAACCAGGACCCCGAAATCCCGCTCGACGTTGTCACCTCTGCCCGCGATCTGCCGGCCGGTGACATCGTGGCACTGAGCAACTCCTTCGGCTTCGGCGGCCACAACGCCGTGATCGCGGTCCGCAGCGCGTAGCCCGCATTTCGCGAAAAGAAGGCCCCGCCATCTGAATCCGTTCAGATGGCGGGGCCTTCTTCGCGCTATGCACAATCCGCATTGCTATGGAGTGGTTGGCCGGCGGAGTACCTGGCAGGTCGAGTACGTACCTGCGGCCGGGTGCATGACCCGGTTACGGCAGGTTCTACGGGCGTCAGCCCACTTGGTGGAGCCAGCGCACCGGGGCGCCTTCTGCTGCGTGACGGAAGGGTTCGAGCTCCTCGTCCCAGGCTTCTCCGAGGGCAAGCGAGAGTTCGTGGTACACGGCTGAGGGATCGCCGGCGCCCGATTCGTAGGCGTAGCGTATCCGGTCCTCTGACACCATGATGTTGCCGTGCACGTCCGTTGTGGCGTGGAAGATTCCCAGTTCGGGGGTGTGCGACCAGCGGCCACCGTCAACGCCCTGGCTCGGTTCTTCGGTGACCTCGTAGCGCAGGTGCGCCCAGCCGCGAAGCGAGGACGCCAGCTGTGAGCCGGTGCCGGGGGTCCCGGTCCAGGAAAGCTCGGCCCTGAACATTCCGGGCGCGGCAGGCTGAGGGGTCCACTCAAGATCCGTGCGCTTATCCACGACGGATCCAATGGCCCACTCAACGTGCGGGCACAGTGCAGTAGGCGCTGAATGAACAAACAGCACACCACGGGTCATTGAAACAGACATTCCATCCTCCATAGCTGTAGGTACGTCTTCCCCAACGACCTCTGCCTGGATGAAACTGCCTTGCTTTGCGCCCCAGCGGCGGTTTTCCTGCCTGAATATTAAACTGTGTCCGGCACCTGCCGTGACACCTGAAGCATAGGAGCTTCAAGCGAAACTTGAAAGTTGCCGGACTTGACTCTTATTGTGCCGTACGCCGCGTAATTACGCCAGTGCGATTCCCCCGCCGGGGCGCGAAGCAATCCTGTCCGCGTCCTAATTCCTGGGCGGTCACGCCCTGGGGTGGGCCTGCTGGTAGCTCATCCGCAGCCGTTCCACCGAAACGTGGGTATAGATCTGTGTGGTGGCCAGGCTGCTGTGGCCGAGGATTTCCTGGACGGCGCGAAGATCTGCGCCGCCGTCGAGCAGGTGCGTTGCTGCAGTATGCCTGAGTGCATGGGGTCCCGTTGCGGCGGTGTCGCCCAAGGCTTCGAAGAGGTCTTTGACCACGGCCCTGACTTGGCGCTGGTCCACGCGGCTCCCTCTGGAACCGAGGAAAAGCGCGGGACCTGAGCGGTCACTGGCCAGGACCGGACGTCCCCTGCGGAGCCAGTCGTCGACGGCGAGAGCTGCCGGGACTCCGTAGGGCACGGTCCGCTCCTTGTTGCCTTTGCCGATCACCCGCAGGGTGCGGCGGTCCGGGTTGAGATCGTCAATGTCCAGTCCTGCCAACTCCCCCACGCGCACGCCGGTGGCGTAAAGGAGCTCCACCATGGCCCGGTTGCGCAGCGGGAGCGGCGCACCACCCGAAGCTGCTTCCTCCAGGCTGTTGAGCAGCCGTTGGAGTTGCCCGGATTGAAGCACACCGGGAAGCGACTTCTCAGCCTTGGGAGCCTTCAGGCGAAGGGCCGGGTCAGTCTCGATGAGTTCCTCGCGCATAGCCCATGTGGTGAAGGATCTGGCAGTCGCGGACCTGCGCGCAAGGGTGGACCGGGACATGCCCGCCTGGCTCTGCTCCCCCAGCCAACGCCGGAAGGTGCCCAACTCCAGGCCCGGCAGCTCCGTGATGCCTTCGGATGCGGCGTACGCGAGCAGGCTGCGCAGGTCGGATAGGTAGGCGCGCAGAGTATGTCCTGACCGGGCGCGCTCGGCAACCAGGTACCTGCCGAAACCGGCAAGTGCCTGCTCGAAGGCCGGGGGCAAGTCCTGTTTCTCCACTGTCCCACTGTCCCAGAATTTCACCTGCACAGGGTTCCGGACACAGTGAACTAGCCGGATTCCTTGCCCCGTTTCCAGCCGCCTTTTTCTGAGACGGCAAGCCCCAGGAGCCCCAGCCTGCCCAGCCCCGCCCGGACTGACTCGGCATTGAGGCCGGCGACGGCGCAGAGTTTGTCCACGGACGTTGTGGATCTCAGGGGCAAGGCGTCAAGGAGGATCAGATCTTCGAGGGTCAGGCCATCGTGGTCAGCCGCACGGCCCGTCTTGGGGTCCGCGAGCCCTTGGCCGCTGGGTGATGCCAGCTCGGCGACCTCCGCCGCGTCCGTCACACAGACGGCGCCTCCATCGCGGAGCAGGCGGTGGCAGCCGGCAGAGTTGGCACTGTGCACCGAACCCGGAACAGCACCCACCGGCCGGCCAAGATTCTCAGCGTGATGCGCCGTGTTCAGCGCCCCGGATCGCCAGCGGGCCTCCACCACAACGGTCACACCGGCAAGGGCTGCGATTAACCTGTTCCGTTGCAGGAAGCGGTACCTGGTGGGCGCCGATCCCGGCGGGACTTCGGCGAGCACGGCTCCCTGGTTGCAGACGGCCCGCAGGAGATCCTCGTTCCCGGACGGGTAAAACCGGTCCACGCCGCCCGCCATGACCGCGATGGTGGGTACGGCACCTGATCCTCCGGCCAGCGCCGCCCGGTGCGCGTGGGCGTCTATTCCGTATGCGCCTCCGGAGACAACCGTGAACCCTCTCTGCGCCAGCGAGTAGGCCAGATCTCCAGTCACAGAGGCCCCGTAGCTTGTGCTGTCCCGTGACCCCACAAGCGCCACGCTCTTGTCCACTCCCGGCAGCTCCTGTTCGAGGCCTCGCCACCACAGACAGATGGGCTCGTGAATCCCGAGGTCACCGAGCTGGGTGGGCCAAAGATCGTCCGATGGCACAATCAGCCTGCCACCCAGCCGGGCCATGGTGGCAAGATCCCGTTCGGGGGCCAAGTCAGGTATCCGCGGCGCCCAACGCTTGAGTGCCGCCGCCATCCCGCCCCAGCCCGTGGCAGCGCCGCTGTCCGCCAGCAAGCCGGTGATCTCCTGCTCGAGTGCCGGGCCGGCCGGTATCTGGCCCGTGGCAATCCTCAGTGCGTCCCAGGCGCCGGCAGCCTGCACGAGGGCGAGTCCGGTGGCGTCCTGCGGTTCCATGAGCCGGGAGAGGGCCGCCCGGGTTATGTGTTCGTTTTCCATTGCTTCTTCCTTCACGCCGCTGCCGAGGCAGCCTGCCGGAGGCCCAGAGCCTGGCCAATGTCGTTGGTATCGGGCATGTCGCGGTGGGACAGGTCCGCGAGCGTCCAGGCCAACCGCAGGACCCTGTCGTATCCTCTGGCCGTCAGCACGCCACGTTCGAGGGAGTGATCAAGAATCCGGGTGGCAGTGGCAGGCAGCCGGAGGCCGCCCCGCAGAATCCGGCCGGGAACCTGGGCGTTTGTTTCCAGTCCCAAGGGGCCGAGCCGTTCTGCCTGCCTGCTTCGTGCATCGGCCACGCGCCGCGCCACGGCGGCTGTGCCCTCCTCCGCTCCGGCCTGGCCGAAGTCAGCCAACGAAACGCGCTCCACCTGGAGTTGGATGTCCACGCGGTCCAGCAGCGGCCCGGACATCCGGGCCAGGTAGCGGCGCCTCATCATGGGCGTGCAGGTGCAGTCGAGGCCCTTGCCGGAGGCCTTGCCACAGGGACAGGGGTTGGCGGCCAGAACCAGCTGGAACCGTGCTGGATAGGCCGCTGTTCCCGCCGAGCGGTGAATGACCAGCTCGCCGCTTTCGAGCGGTTGCCGCAGCGCGTCCAGAATGCGGCGTTCATACTCCGGTGCCTCATCAAGGAACAGGACCCCGCGGTGGGCCCGGGACGCCGCACCCGGGCGGGGAAGGCCCGAACCCCCGCCGATGATCGCAGCGGCGGTGGCAGAATGGTGCGGGTTTTCAAACGGCGGACGGCGCAGCAGCTGAACGGCGGAGGAGGGCAGTCCGCAGAGGGAATGGATGGCGGTGACTTCCATGGCTTCGTTGTCCGCAAGGTCCGGAAGAAGCCCTGGCAGCCGCTCCGCCAGCATCGTCTTTCCCGCGCCGGGCGGCCCCATGAGCAAGAGATGGTGGGCGCCGGCGGCGGCCACTTCCAGGGCCCGCCGGGCATCGCCCTGCCCCGAGACGTCCGCCATGTCAGGCACAGCAGGGGCGGCGTATGAAGAATCGCCCGGGCCGGCCTCATCATCCGGTTCGAAGTCCAGGGCGAGTTCCTGGGGATCTGCCCCGAAATCGAGGGCAAGCCGGGCGAGGGTCCGGTAGCCCCGGACGTTCGCCCCCGGGACCAGTGACGCTTCGGCCAGGTTAGCGTGGGCCACGACCACCTCGTGGTAGCCGGCCTGGACCGCAGCCATGACCGCGGGAAGGATGCCGCGGACAGGCCTCAGCCGGCCATCCAGCCCGAGTTCAGCGATGAAGACGGTCCGTTCGGTTGGTTTGATGTCATTCGCGGCCCGCAGGACCGCCATGGTGACGGCCAGGTCAAAGCCTGAACCCCGCTTGGGGAGTGACGCTGGAATGAGGTTGGCGGTGATCTTCCGCCGGCTCAGCGGGATTCCTGAGTTTTTTGCGGCGGACCGTATCCGTTCCTTGGCCTCGTTAAGGGCGGCATCGGGCAAGCCCAGAATCACGAAGTTTGGCAGGGTCTGGCCGATGTCGGCCTCTACCTCGACGATGTACCCGTTCAGGCCCACCAGCGCAACCGAGTAGGTCCGCCCGAGCGCCAACTACCCCACCCCCTTGAGGTGTTCCACCAGGGGTTCGCCGCCGCCGTCGTCCACCACTGCGATGACGTCCACGCGCCGCCGGGGCATCCGCAGTTCCCGGTCCCGGCACCACGCGGAGCCGAGCCGGTGCAGCCGCGCCAGCTTCTCTGCTCCCACGGCTTCGAACGGGTGTCCGTAGTCCAGCGATCGCCGGGTCTTCACCTCGGCGATAACCAGGGCGTCCCCATCCAGGGCCACAATGTCAATTTCGCCTTCGGTGCAACGCCAGTTGCGTTCCACCACCAGCATGCCCAGCGATTCAAGATAGCCGGCGGCCAACTCCTCGCCACGGCGGCCCAACAGGTCTTTGGATTTCATTTTCTACCTCCGCAACCAGCCTGCGGGGGCAGAACTGCAGAGGAAACACCGTTAAGGGCCTATGTGCGTAACGAGGGAAAATGGCCCCTGTGGAGGAGCAGTGGCCCGGCAGGCAGGCCCTAATTGCCGAGGTCAACATCCTTCGGCAGGGCAAGTTCCTCATTGCGCGGCAGTTCTTCGACGTTGACGTCCTTGAACGTCAAGACACGGACTGTCTTCACGAAGCGGGCAGAACGGTAGACATCCCATACCCACGCATCGTGCAGGGTCAGGTCGAAGTAGACCTCGCCGTCGGCGCTTCGGGCCTGGAGATCAACGTGGTTCGCGAGGTAAAAGCGGCGCTCGGTCTCGACAACGTAACTGAAGAGCCCGACGACATCGCGATATTCACGGTAGAGCTGCAGCTCCATGTCGGTTTCGTAGTTTTCAAGATCCTCTGCACTCATGCTTCCATCTTGCACTATTCGGGGCGTCGCGGGCGCCGCGTCTGCCGTGTGCGGCCGCTAGGTCCCGATCTCGGGGAACAGTTCGCCACCCAGGAGGTTCCAGCTCACGCGGTGGTAGGGGGTAGGCCCCGTGGCACGGAGCGCATCGCGGTGCATTACAGTGGCGTAGCCCTTGTTGAGGTCCCAGCCGAAATCCGGGTACTCGAGGTGCAGGCCGCGCATCTGCTCGTCGCGTTCAACCTTGGCAATAACACTGGCAGCTGCGACGCTGAGGCACTGCATGTCCGCTTTGATCCTGGTGTGGACCGGGGCATCACAGCCTGGGCCCGGGGCTGCCTCCTCAAATAGGGAAAGCTGCCCGGGCGGTGAGAGCCAGTTGTGGCTGCCATCGAGGAGCACCACATCCGGGCTGACGCCCGCAGCAAGGATGTCCAGCCACGCACGGGTGCCGGCCAGCCGCAGAGCCGCGATGAGCCCAAGGTCATCGATCTCCCGGGAGGAGGCGTGACCAACTGCAGACGCCACGCTCCAGCTTCTGACCAGAGGTTCGAGGCGCTCTCGCTCTGCCGGGCTGAGGAGTTTGCTGTCCCGGACACCGGAGAGGGGCTTCTGCTTGTGGAGGTCGACGACAGCGATCCCGACGCTGACGGGTCCCGCCAGGGCCCCGCGGCCCACTTCGTCAACGCCGGCGAGGTAGCGGGCACCCTGCGCCTTGAAGGTCCGTTCGTGCCGGAGGGTGGGCGCTTTCGCCCGGAGCGCCCCGGCCTTGCGGACCGTGGCCTCGGCCGTGGCAGGTGCCATTGGAGCGGGGGTAATGGCGGCCACTGCTAGCCCCCTGCGGGGACGTCGCTGAAGACCTTGGAGTGGTTGTCGAGGACGGTGATCCTGTTCAGCGGCCACGCAATGACGGCTGCCTTGCCCTCCACGTCCTCAAGGTCGACAAATCCGCCGTTCGAATCCAGGTGGGAGCGGGAATCTGCGGAATGGTTTCGGTTATCGCCCATGACCCAGATCTTCCCTTCCGGAACCACGACGTCGAAAGCGCGGACCTGCGGTTGTTCATCGGTGTTGACGTAACTTTCATCGATGGGAGACCCGTTGATGGTCAGTTTACCGCCGGCGTCGCAGCAGATCACGTGGTCCCCGGGGAGTCCGATGACCCGCTTGACGAGGTGCTGTTCGGAGTTGTCCGGGAGGAGCCCCACGAACGTCAGGCCGTCCTGCACCCACGTGAAGGGTCCGCTTTCCTCTTCCGGCGCAGCTGTCAGCCATCCCTGGTTGTCCTTGAAGACCACCACGTCGCCGCGGGAGAGCGCAAACGGTTCCGGCACCAGGAGGTTCACGAAGATGCGGTCGTTGACGTCCAGCGTGCTGACCATGGACTCCGAAGGAATGTAGAAGGCACGGAAGAGGAACGTCTTTATCAGGAAGGAAAGCACCACGGCGATCACCACAACTGTGGCGATTTCCTTCAGCCAGACAAAGAGTTGGCTTGGCGCCCCGGGCTCGGCCTTGGGCGCCGAGGACCGCCTCCCCGGTGCGGCCGCCGCGCTGCCGGCAACAACCTCGGCATCCGCCGTACGGGCATCAGCCTCGGCGTCCGCCGTACGGGCATCAGCTTCGGCGGTAGTGCCGTCCCCGGAGAGGCCTGGAGCACCCTCACGGGGCGGCTCTGGGATCCGGGCTTGATTCTCGGGCATCTACTGTACGTCCTCTGTCTTTGGTCCTGCCGCTGCCGGCCGTGGTATTCCAGCAAATCTATCAAGTGGCCAGATGATTTGGAGCGGCCTGCCGATCACCCTGTCCACCGGCACCATGCCCCCGCCCGGCGCACCAAGAAGGCTGCGGGAATCAGCCGACTCTGAGCGGTGGTCGCCGAGGAGCCACAGCCTCCCGGCGGGGACCACCGCAGTGAAGATCTGGGTGCTGGGCTTATCCCCTTCGAACAAGTAGGGCTCATCAAGCGCTTTTCCGTTCACTGTGACCTTACCGTCGGCGTCGCAGCAGGCCACGGTATCCCCCGGCAAACCAATGACCCTCTTGACGTAGGTGGTGTCACTTCCGGTCAGTCCGAGCCATTGACCGGCTGCCGCAGCGGCATCCGGCAGGGGCCCCCGCCCGCTGTTGAGGGGGGCGAACGATCCCCTACCGTCAAAGACCACGATGTCGCCACGGCGGATGGGGTCCGCCTGGAAATCGGTTCTGGAGACCAGGATCCTGTCTCCGCCTTCGAGCAGCGGTTCCATGGAGCCGGACGGAATGAAGTAGACATCCAGCCATAATGAGCGCACCAGTCCGCTGAGCGCCACGGCCAGCAAAAGTGCCGGCAACGCAAAACGCCAGCCCATTCTTCCGGGCTGGCGTTTTGTCTGGTCCATGATCCATATTCCTGGGGCGCTGTTACGAATGGCGCTGGCCTGGTACGGCTGGGGCCTGCTTTGTAGGTCCCTGGGGACTTACTTCTTGGTCTGGAAGTCGCGCTTTTCCTTGATCTTTGCAGCCTTGCCGCGGAGATCACGCATGTAGTACAGCTTGGCACGGCGCACGTCACCCTTGGAGACGACCTCGATCTTTTCGATGATCGGGGAGTGAACCGGGAAGGTACGCTCAACACCGACACCGAAGGAGACCTTGCGGACGGTGAAGGTTTCGCGAAGGCCATCGCCGTGGCGGCCCAGGACAAAGCCCTGGAATACCTGGACACGGGAGTTTTTGCCTTCGATGATGTTCACGTGAACCTTGAGGGTGTCACCCGCGCGGAACTCTGGAACATCGGTGCGCAGCGAAGCTGCATCTACGGAATCGAGAATATGCATAATTGCACTCCTGGTGAACGCCACAGGTCATTCACTTTGGGTCACGGCGGGCAAGCCCGGGGATCCGGGAATTGCCGCCGAAAATTAAGTGGGTCCGGTTCCTTCACTGATTGAAGGTACCGGGTTGTCCAGCTGTTGGTTGCGCTCCCCCTGTAGCAGGTGCGGACCCAGCAGACACAAGGACTAATTTTGCCACACTCGCACGCCTACAGCCAATCGCCGCCGGCGGTAACCTCGCCGGTTCAGGCAGTGGGGCCGGTTCCGGCGTCCTTCTCAGCCGCGGAGCGTCCCCGGGGACGGAGGTGACCATCGACGACGTCGTACCCCAGGTCCGCCAGGGCGGTCCGGTCGGCACGGGGCAGCTTCCCGGCGTCGAACGTTTCAAGCAGGTCGGGACGGCGCTCCGCCGTCCGCCGGTACTGCTCGTGGCGGCGCCACTGGGCGATCTTGCCGTGGTTGCCGCTCAGCAGCACGGCGGGCACTTCACGCTCACGCCAGGTGGAGGGCTTGGTATAGACCGGATACTCCAGCAGCCCGTCCGAATGGGATTCCTCCACCAGGGATTCCGGGTTGCCCACCACACCCGGCAGCAGCCTGCCGATGGCTTCCACCATGGCAAGGACAGCCACCTCGCCACCGTTGAGCACGTAGTCGCCCAGGCTGACGGGCCGCACAGTGAAGTGCTCTTCCGCCCATTCGATGACACGTTCGTCGATGCCCTCGTAGCGTCCGCAGGCGAAAACCAGCTGCTCCTCCTCGGCCAGCTCATATGCCAGCGCCTGGGTGAAGCGCTCCCCCGCGGGCGACGGGACGATCAGCACAGGCTTTGATGCTTTGCCCGCGTTGGCATCAGCGACGGCCGTCAGGGCCTTCGCCCATGGCTCCGCCTTCATCACCATGCCGGCCCCGCCGCCGTAGGGAGTGTCATCGACTGTCCGGTGCTTATCGGTGGTGAAGTGGCGGAGATCATGGACCTGAAGGTCCAACAGCCCGTCCTGGCGGGCTTTGCCGATCAGGGACAGCTCCAGGGGCGCCAGGTATTCGGGGAAAATACTGACGACGTCGATTCTCATCTACGCGTTGCCCTCCGGCTCGCGGGACCCGGCGTCGTCGGAGTTGATGTCGAAGAGGCCGTCCGGGGGCGTCAGCAGGACAAACCCACCGGCCACGTTGACTTCCGGAACAATCTGCTCCACGAACGGGACAAGGATTTCCTTGCCGTCTGCGCCTTCAATGACCAGCAGGTCCTGGACAGGCATGGTGTGCAAGGCGGCAACCTTGCCAACCACCTGGGAGCCTACCCGCGCTTCGAGTCCCACCAGCTCGTGCTCGTACCAGCCCTCATCGCCGTCCTCATCCAGCTCTTCAGTCTCGATGAACAGCTTGGCTCCGCGCAGCGTCTCCGCCTGGTTGCGGGTTTCAATGCCGGCGAACCCGAGCAGGAGGATGTCCTTGTTCCAGCGGGCACTGTCAACAGTCAGCGGGCCGGCCGATGCCGGTTCCACCACAAACTCGGTGCCAGGAACAAACCGGTCCTCCGGGGCGTCGGTCAGCACCTGGACCGTCACTTCCCCGCGGATTCCGTGCGGTTTGCCGATTCGTGCGACCTGAAGCTGCATCTGTTCCCCTGTCCGGTTGTGGGACTACCCACAGTGTTGTGTTGTGAAAGCACTCCGGCCCCTCCACCGTGACTGGTGGAAGGGCCGGAGCAAAAACTGATACTGCCGGGCGCTTAGCGGCGGCGGTCGGTATCGACGACGTCGACCCTTACCGGTTCGCCGTCTGCCAGTGCCGCCACAACGGTGCGCAATGCCCGCGCCGTGCGGCCCTGGCGGCCGATCACCCGTCCCAGGTCATCCTGATGAACCCGGACCTCGAGGGTGTCCCCGCGCCGGTTGTTCTTCGAGCTGACCTTGACGTCTTCCGGGGAATCAACGATTCCCCGGACCAGGTGTTCGAGCGCCTCTGCCAGCAATCTACTCAGCCTCGGTGGTCTCTGCCTCGGCGGGGGCCTCGGCTGCGTCAGACTGCTTTGCCTTCTTGGTGATGGCTTCCGGGATGATCACAGAACCCTTTTCCGGGGCAACGAAGGCGGCCTTCGGAGCTTTGGTCTTCAGGGTGCCTTCCTGGCCCGGGAGGCCCTTGAACTTCTGCCAGTCGCCGGTGATCTTGAGGATCGCGGCAACCTGCTCGGACGGCTGTGCGCCGACGCCGAGCCAGTACTGGGCACGGTCCGTGTCGACCTCGATGTATGAGGGCTCTTCGGTGGGGTGGTACTTGCCGATTTCTTCGATGGCACGGCCGTCACGCTTGGAGCGTGCGTCCATGACGACGATGCGGTAGTACGGTGCGCGCATCTTGCCAAAGCGCTTAAGGCGAATCTTTACGGCCACTTTTGTGGTCACTCCTGTTTCAGAAAGGGGGTGAACCGACGTTCTGCACCCGTGGGGCGGGCCATACTTGAGGGTTCGAAGGACAGGATCCGGACGCGGAGAGAGGGGCCACGCAGATCGAGTACCTGTTTATTGTGCCAGATCAGCGTCCGGATTTCGACTTGACACGTACCGGGGAGGCAGATGCCGGCACCCTAGGACGACCAGACATACATTCCGTTGCGGTCAGCGTCATCGATTCCGCTGGCCAGCTCGGCGAGCTGCTGGACATAGTTGCGCGCCTCCGCGGCGCCGAAGGGCATGTCGTCCTGGGCTGCCCACTGTTCAGCGACGTCGTCCAGCACATTGCCTTCGCCCTCGGTTTCGTAGGTGAGCAGGTCCGCCAGCGCCCGCACCATGGCCGGTGGAACTCCGAGGAGGGAGTCGCTGGCGACGTCGACCATCGCCAGTTCGTAGTCCGCGCCGCCGGCGTGGACCGCGGCGCCTGCCAGATCACCCAGCTGCTCGATTTCGAAGTCGCTGACACCTGGGATCCGCAGGGCCTGGCCCCCGGGCGATCCTCCGGCATCAAGGACCTGGGCGCGCTTGAGCGCGGCGTCGTGGGTGGCAACAAAGATTTCAGTGAAGCCCATGGGAACAGCCCTCATTCCGTCGACGGTGCGGCGCTGTGTCAGGCAGCGTTCAGATGCCGCCCCGGCCGTTCGGAATCAGCCTAGTACATGGCTGGCCACGCTCCCGGCCGGCCTTGGGCTCAGCGCACGGCGACACGGATGCTGTTGCGCCATGGGTCCTCGAAGCGCAGCTCAGCTCCCGTGTGGTGAGAGGCAACCCCCGCCACTTTCAAGCGGTCGGCAAGCGCACCGACGTCGTCCCCGGAAGGTACTTCGATCAGCACCTCCCCCAACCCCAGGGTGTCTTTGCGGGGCCCCGCTCCGCGGCTGTTCCACACGTTCATGGCCATGTGGTGGTGGTACCGGCCTGCAGAGACAAACAGGGCCTGCCCGTGCCAGCCCGCGGTCTTCTCGAAGCCAAGGGTTTCCACGTAGAACCTGTGGGCGGAATGGACATCGCCCACCTGGAGGTGGATGTGGCCGACACCTGCCTCGGCACCGTGCTGACCGGCCAGGGATTCCTCTGTCAGGTGCTGCTCAAGGAAGCGCTGCGGCGGCAGGGCAAGGCTGTCCATGACCACATCGGTGCCTTCCCAGGACCAGTTTTCGCGGGGCCGGTCCCAGTAGAGTTCGATGCCGTTGCCCTCGGGGTCATTGAAGTAGAAAGCTTCACTGACGAGGTGGTCGGCGCTGCCTGTGAAAGACCGGGGTTCGTACTGGGCGGTGGTGGCCACGGTGGCTGCCAGCGCGGTGCGGGTCTCGAAGAGCAGTGCGGTGTGGAAAAGCCCCGCCTCTCCCCTGCCGGGAAGATTCAATGAGGGGGCAGCCGCGAGGTGGACCAGGGGGCGCTGCAGCCGGCCCAGGTAGACACCACCGTCCTGCTCGGCGACGACCTCCAGGCCAAGGGCACGCTGGTAGTAGTCGGTCATCAGCTTCATGTCGCCCACCTTGAGCATCACGGTGCCCATTGTGAGATCGGCAGGAAGGAGATCCTGGCTGGTTGCTTCTGCAGTCATTGAAAACTCCCGGGTCCCGTGGTCTTCGGGTGCGAAGGCCGCTGTAAACACCAATTTACTTGAAGCTTCAATTTATTTCAAGTGGTTTAGGTACTGCCTGCCTGAACCGCAGTTGCGTCCCTGAATGTGCGGCTGCTCCTCAGGAGGCGCGGACTGACGCTGACCTGCTGACTTCGGCAATGAATGACCGGATGGCCCGGTCACCTTCCACCGAGTCCTGGGGCCGGTGCCCTCCCGCTGCTACGCGGTGCCGGGCACCGGTCTCCTGAAGGTATCCGGCGATTTCCTCATAGAGCGGTTCCCAGCCTCCGGTCAGAACCATGGTGGGCACGCCTGGAACGATGTGCAACGGGGCTTCCCAGGACGGCGCCTGCAAGCGGAGCCTGCGAGCGGACCGTTTTTCCTCCGGCGTGGCCGGCTCCAGGAGGTCCGTGGCGAACATCCTGCGGACGAATTCGCGCTGGAAGTCCTCGTCGGCCAACTGGTGCCGGACCTCGAAAAGCGGGCGCATCAGCGCCACGTGGGCAGAGGTGGCCGGCAGTTCCGCCGTCAGCGATAGGCACGCAGGCTCCACCAGCGTCAGGGAAAAAACGAGGTCGGGACGTTGGACGGCAGCCATCATTGCGGCGATGGCGCCCTGGGCATGCGCGACGACGTGGCCGCCGGCGCCTCCGCGGCCGTCATCGGCCAACGAGCGCACGATGATGGCCGCGTCCTCACTGAACGACGACTCGAGGGGTTCGGCGAAGGCGTCGAAGCCATGGCGCCGCAGGAACAGGGCATCGTAGGCCAACGCCATACCGTGCTGCCGCGGCCACGCTGCCGCTCCGAAGGGCCCGGCGCCGTGCACGAACACTACCCTCTGCTTGAACATGACCCAACCCTATTCGACAGCACTGACATCCTTACGGCGCGGCACCACTTGCTATGCCGACCCCCACACGCGGACCGGGATGCCTTGCAGCGGGACGTTGCAGCTACTTGCCGAGGAACTTGTCAAAGCCCTTGGGGAGGTTCAACTGCGAAGGATCGAAGTCGCCGGCCTGTTGGCCGAACGCTGCACCCGTGGGAAGCGCCTTGGCGCCAGCCGCCCGCCGCGCCTCGGCGTCCTTGAGCTCCTGGGCTGCCTTGGCAGGGTTGCCCGAACGGGCCTTTTTCTTGGGGGCATTTTTGCCGCCCTTGCGTGCCCCGCCTGGCCCAGCCATGCCCGGCATCCCCGGCATCCCGGGCATTCCGCCGCCCTGGGCCATCTTCTTCATCATCTTCTGGGCCTGGGCGAAACGCTCCAGCAATCCGTTGACCTCGGACACGTGGACCCCCGAACCGCGGGCAATGCGTGCCCGGCGGGAGCCGTTGATGATCTTCGGTGCAACGCGTTCGTGCGGGGTCATGGACCGGACAATGGCCTCGACGCGGTCGATCTCGCGTTCGTCGAACTGCTCGAGCTGTTGCCGGATGTTCTGGGCGCCCGGCATCATCATGAGCATCTTCTTCATGGAGCCCATGTTGCGGATCTGCTGCATTTGGGAGAGGAAGTCGTCAAGGGTGAAGTCTTCCTGGTCGGCGAATTTCTTCGCCATCCGGGCAGCTTCGTCCTTGTCCCAGTTCTTCTCGGCCTGCTCAATAAGCGTCAGGACATCGCCCATGTCCAGGATGCGCGAAGCCATCCGGTCAGGGTGGAAGAGCTCGAAATCGTCAACGCCTTCACCCGTGGACGCGAACATCACGGGCTTCCCGGTGACCGATGCGACCGAGAGGGCGGCACCGCCGCGGGCGTCGCCGTCGAGCTTTGAAAGCACTATGCCGGTGAAGTTGACGCCCTCGTCAAAGGCCATGGCCGTGTTGACGGCGTCCTGGCCGATCATGGCATCGATCACGAAGAGCACTTCGTTGGGCACGATGGCGCGGCGGATCTGGCGCGCCTGCTCCATCATCTCGGTGTCGACACCGAGCCGTCCGGCAGTGTCCACGATCACGAAGTCGTGCAGCTTCTGCCGGGCTTCCTCGACGCCGGCGCGGGCGACGGCGACCGGGTCACCGGCGGGGTGTTCCAGTTCGGAGGTTGCGCCCGGGTGCGGAGCAAAGACGGGGACGCCGGCACGCTTGCCGACCACCTGGAGCTGGGTGACGGCGTTGGGGCGCTGGAGGTCGCACGCGACGAGGATGGGGCTGTGGCCCTGGGACTTCAGCCACTTGGAAAGCTTTCCCGCGAGCGTCGTTTTGCCTGCGCCCTGGAGGCCGGCAAGCATGATGATGGTGGGACCGGTCTTGGCCATCCGGATCCGGCGGGTCTCGCCGCCGAGGATCTCCACCAGTTCCTCGTTGACGATCTTCACGATCTGCTGGCTCGGGTTCAGTGCCCCCGAAACCTCTGCACCGAGGGCACGCTCACGCACCCGGGCCGTGAACTCGCGCACCACGGGGACGGCGACGTCGGCATCCAAAAGGGCGCGGCGGATCTCCCGGACGGTGGCATCGACATCGGCCTCGGTGAGGCGGCCCTTGCCACGGAGATTCTTGAAGGTTGCTGTCAACCGGTCAGAGAGTGAATTGAACACGCGCCGCGCACTTCTTTCAGTGGAGTTACAGGTGGGACTCGACTATCTAGGGTACCAAGACGGGCCTGCATGATGGCATGCTGTCGTAGGTGACGAGCCAAACGAGTATAAAAACCCTGCTCATCCTTGGCGCCTCGGGGGATCTGACCGGGCGGCTGCTGCTGCCCGGCCTCGCCCGGCTGGTAGCCAAGGGCCGCGCCGAAGGGCTCAAGCTGGTGGGCGCGGGCTCCGATGACTGGCCCGCTGAAAAGTGGCGGGCCCGGGTCCAGGAGGCCTTCGCCGCTGCGGCGGAGACCGCGGACGCGGCAGGGAAAAAGGCGTTGAAAGCCCTGGCGAAGGCGACCGAATACCATCAGCTTGATGTCACGGCGGAGGGGGCACTGGCCTCGTTGCTGGCAGAGCTGGACGGGCCCACGGCAGTCTATTTTGCCCTCCCTCCCCATGTCAGCCAGCTGGCCTGCGAATCGCTGCGGCCCGATCAGGTACCGGCCGGCACACGGTTGGTGATGGAGAAGCCGTTCGGTTCCAGTGAGGCGTCTGCCCGGTCGCTGAACCAGACCCTTGTTGCCCTTGTTCCTGAGGACCACATCCACCGGGTGGACCATTTCCTGGGCAAAGCCACGGTGCTGAACATCCTGGGCCTGCGCTTCGCCAACAATTTCCTGGAGCCGGTCTGGAACCGCGAGCACGTGGAAAAAGTGGAGATCATCTTTGACGAAGACCTGGCGCTGGAGGGACGTGCCCGGTATTACGATAACGCCGGCGCGCTGCGGGACATGATCCAGAGCCACCTGCTGGAGATCATGGCGCTGGTGGCCATCGAGCCGCCGGCCACGATCGGCGAGCGGGACCTTCGCGACGCCATCGCCACGGTTCTGCGTGCCAGCCGCATCAGTGCGCCTTACGCAAAGTCGACGCGCCGGGCCGTCTACACGGCAGGGTCGATCGCCGGGCGGAAAGTCCCCGACTACACGAAGGAAACCGGTGTGGACGCGGCCCGGGGCACGGAGACCCTCGCGGAGGTGCGGGTGGAAATCGACAACTGGCGCTGGAAGGGCGTTCCCTTCATCCTGCGCTCGGGCAAAGCTTTGGGTGTAAAGCGCAAAGAGGCCGTGGTGACGTTCCGGCCCGTCCCCCACCTTCCCGCGGGTTTCACCGGCGTGGACTCGCCCAACCAGTTGCGGATTGGCTTTGGACCGGACACGCTTCAGTTCGACGTCGATGTGAACGGCCCCGGCAGCATCTTCAGCCTGAGCCGGATCACGCTGAATTCCGAGCTGAGTGCTTCCGAGCTGCTGCCCTACGGCGAAGTGCTCGAAGGGGTTCTGAACGGTGATCCCCTGCTGTCAGTCCGCGGTGACACCGCGGAGGACTGCTGGCGGATCATTGAGCCGGTACTGAAGGCCTGGCAGCGGGGCACCGTTCCGTTGGAAGAGTACGACGCCGGCTCCGCGGGTCCCGCCGCATGGACAGGTCCCGAAGGGGGTTCCGTGGGGTCGGGCCCCGGGCCGGCGGAATAGCTTTCTGCAACTGGCTGGTTAGCTTACCGGAACAAAAAGGCGGGCAGGGAACCTTTGAGGTTCCCTGCCCGCCTTTACTGCGTCAGCTTTGAAGCCGGATGACCACCGGGGTGCTAGATCGCTGCGACGCCGCGTTCTCCGGTGCGGACCCGGACTGCCTCGTGGACATCCACGGTCCAGACCTTGCCGTCGCCGGCCCGCCCTGTGTTGGAACTGGCGATGATGACGTCCAGGATGTCGTCGGCCTGCTCGTCAGTGGCGAGCACCTCGACCCTGATTTTCGGCAGCAGGTCCACGTTGTATTCGGCTCCCCGGTAGACCTCTGTATATCCGCGCTGGCGGCCGTAGCCGCTTGCTGCGCTGACCGTCAGCCCCTGGACGCCGTACGCCTCCAGGCCCTCCCGGATGGATTCGAGCTTCTCCGGCCGGACGATTGCTGTGATCAGTTTCATGCCTCTACGCTTTCCTTGCCTGCTGCGGCCTCTGACTTTTTGGCCTCGTCCTGCTTGGCTTCGTCGGAAGATCCCTTGCCGGTGATCAGTTCGTGCAGCGGCTGGAAGCTTCCGCCGTGGCCGCCCACTCCGAACTCGTAGGCAGTCTCTGCGTGCAGGCTGAGGTCAACGCCAACCACTTCCTGTTCCTGCGAAACCCGGAAGCCCATGGTCTTGTGGATGGCGAAGGCGATGATCGCCGTGAGGATGGCCGAGTAGGCGATGGCTATACCGGCTGCTGCGAGCTGTGCCCACAGCTGGGCTGCGCCGCCGCCGTAGAACAGGCCGCCGCCCACTCCATCGGTGGGAAGGGCGATGAAGCCCAGGGCAACGGTGCCGATGATGCCGGAGACGAGGTGCACGCCCACAACGTCCAGGGAGTCATCGAAGCCCCAACGGAATTTCAGTCCAACGGCCAGGGCCGAGGCGGCACCGGCGATAACGCCCAGCCCAAGGGCGCCCACCGGGCTGACGTTGGCGCAGGCCGGGGTGATGGCAACAAGGCCGGCAACCACACCGGATGCAGCACCCAGGGAGGTGGGGTGGCCGTCGCGGATTCGTTCGGTGATGAGCCAGCCCAGCATGGCTGCGGCCGGTGCCGCGAGGGTGTTGATCCAGATGAGGCCGCCCTGCTCGGCAGTGGTGGCCGCGCCGCCGTTGAATCCGAACCAGCCAAACCACAGAATGGCTGCACCAAGCATCACGAACGGGATGTTGTGCGGGCGGTGGTTGGGGTCCTTACCAAAGCCCTTGCGGTTGCCGATGATCAGGACAAGAACCAGTGCTGCAACACCTGCATTGATGTGGACCACGGTGCCGCCGGCGAAGTCGATGGCCGGGCCGAGGGCCTGCCCGATCGCGCCTTCGGGGCCGAAGAGGCCGCCGCCCCAGACCATGTAGGCCAGGGGGCAGTAAACCAGTGTGACCCAGACCGGGACGAACACGGACCAGGCGCCGAACTTGGCGCGGTCGGCGATCGCGCCGCTGATCAGTGCCACGGTGATGATGGCGAAGGTGGCGGCGTAGCCCACCTTGATGAGGCCGTCAGGAGTGGAGATTCCTTCCAGGCCGAATGTCGCGAAGGGGCTGCCGACGATCTGCAGGAAACCTTCCCCGGAGCTCATGGAAGCGCCCCAGAGAACCCATACGACGCCGACCATTCCGATGGAGATGAAGCTCATCATCATCATGTTCAGCGCAGCCTTGGCGCGTGTCATGCCGCCGTAGAAAAATGCCAGGCCCGGTGTCATAAACAGCACGAGTGCTGCCGCCACCATTAGCCATACGTGACCTGCGGTAAGTTCCATGGTGCACGTCCTCCCTATATCGATTCTGCGGACCAGTCCGCCTGCCAACGCCTTTTGCGTCCTGCATCGAGTTTGTCGCTGCCGTGTTTCGCCCGCGGAGGATTTAGATTGCGGGTTTGTTACAACAACCTCTAGGAAGTAAATGGTGCATATCTGTCTTGTTACGGTTATGTTTCATCGTTGCCGCCGGCGCCCGGCTGCTGATTTTGCAAGGAACCCACCCCTATGCCCGCACCTTCCCGCGTGAGCCGCGTCACAACACGGATCCTGGCGGTAATTCGTCCCGGGCGGGAGCGTCTTCCACGGGACATCAAGGTGATGTTGGCCGCAGCGTTCCTCATTGCCCTGGGATTCGGGCTCGTTGCGCCCGTGTTGCCGCAATTCGCAACAACCTTCGATGTTGGAGCCACCGCTGCTGCAGTGATCGTGAGCATCTTCGCCTTCATGCGACTGGTCTTCGCCCCGGCAGGGGGCGCCCTGATCGGGCGGCTGGGCGAGCGGCCCGTTTATGTTGCTGGACTCCTCATCGTGGCCGCATCGACCGCGGCGTGCGCATTCGCCCAGGATTACTGGCAACTGCTGGTCTTCCGGGGTCTGGGCGGGGTGGGTTCGGTCATGTTCACGGTGGCGTCCATGGCGCTGGTGGTCAGGCTGGCACCACCCGAAAGCCGGGGCAGAGTTTCGGGGGCGTATGCGTCGGCCTTTCTGATTGGCAACGTCTGCGGGCCTATTGTGGGCGGGTTGCTGGCCGGTTTCGGACTGCGGGTGCCGTTCCTGGGCTACGCGGCGGCCCTGGTCCTGGCTGCCGTGGTGGTTCAGACCCAGCTCAGCCACGCTCCCCTGGCTGCGAAATCGGCCGGCAGCCACGCCCCTGACATGCGCTTCGTCGAAGCCTGGGGAATTGGCGCGTACCGCTCGTCGCTGCTGTCCAGCTTCGCCAACGGTTGGGCGACCTTCGGGGTGCGGATGGCGACTGTCCCGCTGTTCGCAGTGGCGGCCCTGGGCTCCGGCCCCGAAGCCGCAGGCCTTGCCCTTGCCGTGTTTGCTGCCGGGAACGCGGCTGCGCTGACCGTTTCCGGCCGTCTGGCGGACAGCGTAGGCCGGCGGCCCATGATGGTGGCCGGGCTGCTGACCGCCGGGCTCTCCACGGCAGCCATCGGCTTCACCGGACATTTGGGCTGGTTCCTCGCTGCCTCCGCTGTGGCCGGTATCGGGTCAGGCCTGCTGGGACCCGCGCAGCAGGCGGCCGTGGCGGACGTTATCGGGAACAAACGGTCCGGCGGGCGGGTCCTGGCGGCCTACCAGATGACCTCGGATGTCGGGGCGATCGCCGGACCGGTCCTGGCCGGCGTCCTGGCTGACCAGTTGGGCTACGGCTGGGCCTTTGGCGTCACGGGTGGCGTGTTGGTGCTGGCAGCGGTGGCCTGGGCGGCCACCGCCGAGCCGCTGAAACGCAACGAGGGGTGAGATCCCACCGCTAAAGCCTGATCTTAGCGGCGGGATCTCACCCCTCGAAGGGTTCAGCCTGGGTTGTCAGTTCAGGAGTGCGTCTACGAAGCCTTCGGCTTCAAAGGGGGCGAGGTCATCGGCTCCCTCGCCAAGGCCGATGAGCTTGACGGGCACGCCCAGCGATTTCTGGATGGCCACCACAATCCCGCCCTTGGCGGTGCCGTCAAGCTTGGTCAGGACGATGCCGGTAATGTTCACCACTTCGGCGAAGACGCGGGCCTGGTTCAAGCCGTTCTGGCCTGTAGTGGCGTCGAGCACCAGCAGCACCTCATCGACCTCGGCCAGCTTCTCGATGACCCGCTTGACCTTGCCGAGCTCATCCATCAGGCCTGTCTTGTTCTGCAGGCGCCCCGCCGTGTCAATCATGACGACGTCGACTTCCTGGTCAATTCCTGCCTTGACCGCCTCGTAGGCGACCGAGGCAGGGTCCGCGCCGTCGACGTCGGACTTCACTGTGGGCACGCCCACGCGCTGGCCCCACGTGGCCAGCTGCTCCGCCGCCGCGGCCCGGAAGGTGTCCGCCGCGCCCAGCAGCACGTCCTTGTCCTCGGCAACGAGCACGCGCGCCAGCTTGCCGACAGTGGTGGTTTTTCCCACGCCGTTGACCCCCACCACCAACACGATGGCCGGCTTGTCCGCATGGCGGGCGGTGTTCAGGCTGCGATCCATGGTGGGATCCACCAGTTTGATGAGTTCTTCGCGCAGCAACGCCTTGACCTGCTCCGGAGTCCGGGTCCCCAGCACCTTCACGCGTTCCCGGAGGGCATCCACCAACTGCATGGTGGGTTCAGTCCCGAGGTCTGCGAGCAGGAGGGTCTCCTCCACCTCGTCCCAGACGCTCTCGTCAATCCTGTCACTTGAGAGCAGGGTAAGCAGGCCCTTGCCGAAGACGTTGTTGGAGCGGACCAAGCGCTCCCGCAGCCGCGTCAGGCGGCCGGCAACGGGCAGGGGCGTCTCAACCGGAATGAGCTCGAGGCCTGCTGCGTCGTCTGGAACGTCGGCAACCTCCAGGTCTTCGAGGTCCACGCCGGCGGGAGCGTTGCGCCCGGGGGCCACGGGCTTGTCTTCGAGCAGTGTTCCCCCGCCGGCGACGGGATCGTTGGCATCGCGTGTACCGGGGTACTGGGTGATGTTCTTCCGCGTCTTCAACAGGACCGGGATCAGCCCGCCAATAACCGCCAGGGCAGCAACAATGGACAGAATAATGGGGAGGATGTCATTCACTCCCCTAGCTTCTCACAAACGGGGCAGGCGTTCGGGGCCGAGACCTGCGCGGATGCTCACGACCTGCGCGGATGCTATACGTCGGCGCCCAGGCGCTGACTGATGACGGTGGATACGCCATCTCCCCGCATGGTGACCCCATAGAGCGCATCAGCCACTTCCATGGTTCGCTTCTGGTGGGTGATGACGATCAGCTGGCTCGATTCCCGCAATTCTTCGAAGATCGTGATGAGCCGGCTGAGGTTGGTGTCATCCAAGGCCGCTTCGACCTCGTCCATAACGTAGAACGGCGAGGGCCGGGCTTTGAAGATGGCCACCAGCAGCGCGACCGCGGTGAGGGAGCGTTCGCCGCCGGACAAGAGGGAGAGCCGCTTGATCTTCTTGCCTGCGGGCCGCGCCTCGACCTCAATTCCCGTGGTGAGCATGTCCGAAGGATCGGTGAGGACAAGGCGGCCCTCGCCGCCGGGAAAGAGCCGGGCAAAAACCCGGACAAACTGCGCCTGTGTGTCATCGAAGGCTTCGGCAAAAACGCGCTGCACGCGGTCATCTACTTCTTTGATGATGTCCAGCAGGTCCTTGCGGCTGGCCTTCAGATCCTCCAACTGGGTGCTCAGGAACTGGTGCCGTTCCTCCAGCGCGGCGAATTCCTCCAGGGCAAGCGGGTTGACCCGGCCCAGGCTGGACAGGTCCCGCTCGGCCTTCCGCAGCCGTTTCTCCTGCTCCTCGCGGACGAAGGGCTTTCCCTCTACAACGGTTGTACCGTCATCATCCACCGGAGCCCGGAGCGCGGCCCATTTGTCTGTGCTTTCTTCTGCCGGGACGGGCACCGGCACGTCCGGACCGTAATCGGCCACGAGTACGTCGGCGGTGATGCCGAGTTCGTCGATGGAGCGGGTTTCCAGGGCTTCGATCCGTGCCCTCTGCTGGGCGCGGGCAAGTTCGTCGCGGTGGACTGAGTCGGTCAGCTCGGCCAGCTCAGCGGTCAGGGCTACGGTGGCAGTCCTGGCTTCGAGAAGTCCGCGGTCCCGCAGGTCCCTGTTCTCTTCGGCGAGGTCGCGTTCATGGGCGGCGAGCTCCACGGAGACGTCGATGAACCGGGTGGCGCGCCCCACAGCGGCTGATACTGCGGCTGCCCGCCTGGCCTGGCTGCGGCGGCGGCGCGCCCGCTCTGCTGCTTCTTCCCGGGCCCGGCGCTCGGTGGCCGCTGCGCGCTCCAGGGATACGGCACGGTTTCGGGTGGCGGTCAACTGCTCCTCGGCGCTGCGGAGCGTGAGCCTGGCCTCCATCTCGGCCGACCGCGCCTGCTGGGCGGCCAGCGCCAGGGCATCGCGGTGGGCTGTGGACGGTTCCGCTTCGGCGGGCGCCTCCTGCGCCGCAGCCAGCCGGGAGGCGACGGCGGCGAGCGCCTCCTCCTCGGTGACCACATTGGCCTCGGCTTTGGCAAGGGACGCGGCAAGCCTGTCACTCTCCCCTAGAGCGCTGCGGAGGACCGAATTAAGGTGGCCCAACCGCTCTGCGACTGCCGCGAGCCGGGCATCGGAATCGTGGAGCCGGTCCAAGGCCGTGTCAGCCCGGTTCTGGGCAGCTGTCCGCCTGAGCGTGGCAGCAGCCAGCGCAAACCTGTTCCGTTCCAGGCCGGCGGTGACGCCGCGGAGGCGGGACTCGGCGTCGTCGACGGCGGCCTGCACCTCCAACAGCGATGGCGCGTTGGCGGACCCGCCGGTGACTGTCAATGCTGTAAAAACGTCCCCGGCCCTGGTGACCGCGGTCAGTTCCGGATTCGCCGCGACGATGCGGGCTGCGGCTTCCAGGTCATCGACGACGGCCACGCCGGCCAGGAGAGCGGTAATGGCAGGCATGGTTGCTGCAGACGCCGTGACAAGCTCTGCGGCATACCGTGTTCCCCCGGGGAGTTCAGGCGGCTGTTCGGCTGGTGTCAGTGGACCTGCAAGCGCGGGAGACGCAGCGATGGACAGAGGGAGCAACGCAGCACGGCCGGCGTCGTCGTCCTTCAGCAGCCGCAACACCCCTGCTGCCGCCTCCGGGTCTTCCACAAGGATGGCTTCGGAAGCCTCGCCCAACGCAGCAGCTATGGCCGTTTCAAACCCGGTTTCAACGCTCAGCTCTGCGGCCAGTGTGCCGGTCACTCCGGCCAATCCGGCGTTGAGTGCATGGGCGGCACCGTCCTTGCGGTTCAGGCCAAGCTGCAGGGCATCACGGCGGGCCGCGAGCGCGTCGCGTTCGCGCATGGCTTCCGCTTGCGCGGCGTTGAGGCCGGCAATCTCCTGGACTGCTGCATCCAGTTCCGCGCTTGCTTCCTCATACTCGGCGTCGAGGCTTTCCTCACCTTCCTCAACACCTGCTACCTGGGTCTCAAGCGCGGTGAATTCGGACTGCGCCTGCCGCTTGCGTTCAGTGCCGGCGGCGAGGGAGTCCCGCAGTCTGCCGAGCTCGGCCTGGGCCGACTCCACACGGGACCGTGCGGCGCCCACCTGGCCTGCGAGCCTGGCGAGGCCTTCACGCCGGTCGGCTGCGGCGCGCAGGACCGCGGTCAGCCGTTTCTCTTCTGCCTGGGATGCCTGCTCCGCCGCCGTCCTGGCTGCTGCTGCTGCTTCCAGGGCGCTGGCTTTATCAAGGGTGTGGCGTTCGAGACCGGTCACCTCGTCCCGGACCCGGGCGGCCTGCCGTTCCAGCTGGTCCGGATCCCGTCCGGAGTGCGGCTCGGCGTCCACTGAGCCGAGAAGCCGGGTGCGTTCCTGGGCCAGGGATCCGAGGGAGCGAAGGCGTTCACGTGATGCGGAGAGCCGGTACCAGGTATCCCGTGCGGCATTGAGCCTCGGGGTTGCCTCGGCCGCCAGCTGCTCGAGTGAGGCGAGCCGTCTGCGTCCGGCTTGGAGTTCCTGCTCCACAACGAGCCGGCGCGCCTTGAGTGCTTTCTCGTCCGCGACGTCCTGGTCAAGCGAGCTTTGAAGGCTGACGAGGTCATCGGCCAGGAGCCGGGCGCGGGCATCCCGGACGTCGAACTGAACGCGCTGGGCCCGGCGTGCCACCTCGGCCTGCTTACCCAACGGGGTGAGCTGCCGCCTGATTTCGCCGGTCAGATCGTTGAGCCGCTGGAGGTTGGCCTGCATGGCTTCAAGTTTGCGGACCGTTTTTTCCTTGCGGCGGCGGTGCTTGAGGATTCCGGCGGCTTCCTCGATGAACCCGCGGCGGTCCTCGGGCGTGGCGTGCAGGACCTTGTCCAGCTGGCCCTGGCCAACGATGACGTGCATCTCCCGGCCGAGCCCGGAATCGGAGAGCAGTTCCTGGATGTCCAGGAGCCGGCAGCCGGCGCCGTTGATGGCGTATTCAGAGCCGCCGGTGCGGAACAGGGTCCGCGAGATGGTGACCTCACTGTATTCGATGGGGAGCGCGCCGTCAGTGTTGTCGATCGTCAGCGAAACGTGGGCCCGGCCCAGCGGGGGCCTTCCCGAGGTTCCGGCGAAAATGACGTCTTCCATTTTGCCGCCGCGAAGCGTTTTGGCACCCTGCTCCCCCATCACCCACGCGAGGGCGTCCACCACGTTGGACTTGCCCGAGCCGTTGGGTCCCACCACGGCTGTGACGCCGGGCTCAAAGTCGAAGGTCGTGGCGGACGCGAACGATTTGAACCCCCGGACGGTCAGGCTCTTAAGGTGCAAGGTGTTTCGGATCTCCTGAGTGGCTGAGCTGTTTCTGCTGCCCCAAATCTACTGGGTCGCTGCGGGTTTCCACAGATTTAGGCGTTGGGGCGCCAAACGCCTTGTTGGGCGTGTGGGGCGTGTTTAGTATTTCAGCAACAGGGCGGCTATGCGCTGCTTGGCAGGTGGTCTCACAGGGTCCGGTCGGACCGGTTCCTCCGCCAGCCAATTCCTCTGCCGGTGCAGTCGGCGTGGTGGCAGCATATGCGTATCAGCTCTGCGGACAACTGAATGTCTTGGTTTGGCTGCCCCTGGGGGGAACGGCAAGGTTCACAGCAATTTGTTGTGGACCGACTTCGTAACAGCGTTCTCAATCCAGGAGTTCACATGCCCGTACATCCAGACACGCGCACCCCGAAATTTCCCCGGCGTGTTGTTCTTGTCCTGACTTTGGCTCTGGTGTCGGCGCTGCTGCCAGCTGGTTTACCCGTAGGCTTCCTGGCCAGTGCGGCCGCCGCGGACCCCTGCGCTCCGCTGATCAATGCGATCGCCTGCGAGAACTCAAAGCCAGGCAACCCCGCTTCGGAATGGGATATCGACAGATCCGGTGATGAGGACATCCAAGGATTTGCTACTGAGATGAGCGTCAACGCAGGCCAGCCCATCCGGTTCAAGGTGGATACTAACGCTGCAAGTTACACCATCGGCATCTATAGGACCGGCTGGTACCAGGGCCTTGGGGCGCGCAAGATCGCCAACGTCACGCCCTCAGCGTTTCGGCAGTCTCAGCCGCAGTGCCTCAGAGATGTAAACACTGAACTTTACGACTGCGCAACGTGGGCCGTATCAGCCACGTGGCAGATTCCCTCGACTGCAGTCTCGGGCGTTTATATTGCCCTTCTCACACGGCCGGACACCGGAGGACAGAGCCACATAACTTTTGTTGTCCGGAATGACGGTAGCCATTCGGACATTGTCTACCAAACGTCGGACACCACATGGCAGGCCTACAACAACTATGGCGGAGCGGACTTCTACTCGGGTGCAGTGAACGGCCGCGCCTACAAGCTCAGTTACAACCGGCCTTTTAATACCCGCAGCGGACCGGACGGGCGGGATTTCTACTTCAGCAACGAGTACCCGCTCGTACGGTTTTTGGAGAAGAACGGCTACGACCTCAGCTACATCAGCGGCCTTGACACGGACAGGAGCGGTGCACAGCTTCTGAACCATAAGGTCTTCCTGTCTGTGGGACATGATGAGTACTGGTCCGGTGCTCAGCGCGCAAATGTGGAGGCCGCGCGCGACGCCGGTGTGAACCTCCAGTTCCTTTCCGGGAACGAGATGTACTGGCGGACCCGCTACGAGCCATCACCCGTTGACGGTGCGGCCTACCGGACCATCACCTCCTACAAAGAAACATGGTCCAGCGCCAAGATCGACCCAAGCAGTGAGTGGACCGGCACGTGGCGCGATCCACGTTTTGCCTCCCAGGCCAATGGCGGAGGCCTGCCTGAAAACGGCCTCACCGGAACTCTCTATATGTCTAACTTCACCGACCTGCCCATTACCGTCAGCGCCGCGGAAGGAAAGTCGCGGCTGTGGCGCAGCACATCGCTTGCCACGCTTGCTGCCGGCGCGTCAGCCCAGCTTGCTCCCCACACGGTGGGCTATGAATCCAACGAGGACCTGGACAATGGTTTCCGGCCGGCCGGGCTCATCCGGTTATCCACCACAACAGGGCCGGTGGAACAATACCTCCAGGATTACGGAAATACTGTCAAAGCAGGAACGACTACCCACAACATCACGCTTTACCGCGCCGCGAGCGGCGCCCTGGTCTTCTCGGCGGGTACCGTTCAATGGACCTGGGGGCTTGATCAGGAACACGACGGCCCGGGCGCGCCGGCCGATCCCCGCATGCAACAGGCGCAGATAAACCTGTTGGCTGACATGGGCGCCCAGCCCGGAACCCGTGATCCCGCGCTGGCTCCCGCCGCCGCCAGCAGCGACCAGACGGGCCCTTCCGTTACGATCTCCTCGCCTGCCCAAGGAGCCACTGTTCCGCATGGCGCCAGTGTCACCGTCACCGGAACTGCCACTGACGCGGGTGGCGTTGTCTCCGGCGTCGAAGTGTCAACCGACGGCGGAACAACGTGGCACCCTGCCCAGGGAAAGCAGAACTGGACTTACACGTACATCCAAAAAGGCCTGGCGACGGCCAGCATCCAGGTTCGTGCCATCGATGACAGCGCCAACCGCGGCGCCGCAGCAACCCGCAGTCTCACTTTGAACGGGCCCTACACGGTCTTCGGTACTGAGGTTCCGGCAGCGGCCGACTCCGGGGACGGCGGAGCCTATGAGCTCGGCATGAAAATCACTCCAACGGTGGACGGCTTCATCACGGGGGTGCGGTTCTACAAGAGCACCGCAAATACGGGGACCCACGTCGGGTCCCTCTGGAGTGCGGCCGGCCAGCGTATCGCCAATGCAACTTTCACGGCGGAAACGGCTTCAGGCTGGCAAAAAGTCCTCTTCGCCCAGCCGGTTGCCGTCGTTGCGGGCCAAACGTACACTGTCTCCTACACTGCACCCAGGGGGCATTACGCCAGCAAGGACAACCAGTGGGCCAGCTTTGGCTTTACCGATCCCCCGCTGACCGTCGCGGGTGGATTCGGCAGCCCGCCTGCCGGCGTTTATGGCTCCCCCGATGCGTATCCGACCAGTAGCTTCGGCAACGGCAATTACTACGTCGATGCCGTCTTTGACACCAATGACAACACGCCCCTGACCGCTTCCGGGCATTGGCCGTTGGGCGGCTCTTCGAGTGTTCCGCAATCCACCACCACAGGCGCCGTCTTCTCAAAGCCTGTGACAGCTTCGAGCGTCCAACTCAAGCTCACCGACGCCGGCGGGACCGAAGTGGCAGGGACCGCCGGTTACGATTCCGTCGCCCGAAAAGTGACTTTCACACCGGCCGCACCCCTGGCACTGGCAACCACCTACACGGCCACACTCAGCGCAACCGCAGCAAGCGGGGGAAGCCTGACAGCCGGCGGAACATGGTCCTTCACCACAGTGGCTTCGCCGCCGGTACCCGGAACATGTCCTTGCAGCTTCTACGACGATTCCGTGCTCCCGGGCATCCCGGAGATCAGGGACGGTGTACCGCTCACCTTGGGTATTAGGTTCTCCAGTACCAGTGAAGGAACTGTGACCGGTGTTCGCTTCTACAAGGCAGCAGGAAATACGGGCACGCACACCGGGACGCTGTTCACGGCCGCAGGCCAGCAACTTGCAACCGTCACGTTCGCCAACGAAAGCACGTCCGGATGGCAGACCGCCTACTTCAACCAGCCCGTGGGTATGACGGCCAACACGGAGTACATCATGGCTTACAGGACCAGCACTGGTACGTACTCGGCAACAGTCAATGGTTTTGGGTCGGGCCTGAGCAGAGGCAACCTCAGGGCCGCTTCTGATGCCGGCGCGTACTCGTACTCCAGCGATTTCCCGAACGCACGCTCATCGGCAAGCTATCTCGTTGACGTTGTGGTCCAGTACTCGGATCCTCCATTTACGGCCGCCGCCCAGTCGCCGCTGCCCGGGTCCTCCAGCGTGGCACTGAACAGCTCAGTGTCCGCGGTGTTCTCCAAGCCTGTAACCGCATCAACGGTGACGGCCGCAGTGACCGGCCCGGGCACCACCCCGGTCCCCGGAACAACGGCCTACGACGCCGCCACCTCGAAGGTGACGTTCACCCCGTCCGCCCCGTTGAACGCGTCCACCACCTACACCGCAACCGTGACAGCCACCTCATCAACAGGGCAGCAACTCAGCGCCGGCAGCAACTGGACGTTCACCACCGTCCCAACGCCCCGGACCGAAGGGACCTGCCCCTGCACCCTCTACCAGGACACCGTGACACCAACCACAATGGAGGTCAAGGACGGCATACCCCTGGCCCTGGGCGTCAGGTTCGCCAGCTCAGCCGCAGGGAACATCACCGGCATCCGCTTCTACAAGGCAGCAGGAAACACCGGCACACACACCGGAACCCTGTTCACGGCCGCAGGACAACAACTCGCCACCGTGACCTTCACCGGAGAAACCTCAGCCGGATGGCAGACCGCGACGTTCAGCCAACCAGTTGCCATAGCAGCCAACACCGAATACATCGCCGCCTACAAATCACCAACCGGCACCTACTCCGTCACGCCAGGCGGGTTCTCCTCCGGCTTCACGAGTGGACCGCTCCGGACTACCCAAGGCTCCGGCGGCTTCGCATACAGCGGTGATTTCCCATCATCGTCTTCGAGCCACAGCTACCTGGTTGACCTCGTTTTCGAGCAGTCTGAACCGCCGTTCAGCGCGGTCAGCCAGTCGCCGCTGCCCGGGTCCTCCAGCGTGGCACTGAACAGCTCAGTGTCCGCGGTGTTCTCCAAGCCTGTAACCGCATCAACGGTGACGGCCGCAGTGACCGGCCCGGGCACCACCCCGGTCCCCGGAACAACGGCCTACGACGCCGCCACCTCGAAGGTGACGTTCACCCCGTCCGCCCCGTTGAACGCGTCCACCACCTACACCGCAACCGTGACAGCCACCTCATCAACAGGGCAGCAACTCAGCGCCGGCAGCAACTGGACGTTCACCACCGTCCCAACGCCCCGGACCGAAGGGACCTGCCCCTGCACCCTCTACCAGGACACCGTGACACCAACCACAATGGAGGTCAAGGACGGCATACCCCTGGCCCTGGGCGTCAGGTTCGCCAGCTCAGCCGCAGGGAACATCACCGGCATCCGCTTCTACAAGGCAGCAGGAAACACCGGCACACACACCGGAACCCTGTTCACGGCCGCAGGACAACAACTCGCCACCGTGACCTTCACCGGAGAAACCTCAGCCGGATGGCAGACCGCGACGTTCAGCCAACCAGTTGCCATAGCAGCCAACACCGAATACATCGCCGCCTACAAATCACCAACCGGCACCTACTCCGCAACGCCGGATGCCTTCGCGTCGGCGCTGACCAGCGGACCGCTTAGTGCGCCCGCCGGTGGCGGTGCCTTTAACACCGCGGGCGAGTTCCCGTCGTCGTCGTCGACCACAAGTTATCTGGTGGATGTGCTGTTCACTCAATCCGGTTCCACTCCAGCACCGGAGCCGCTAACCGTTGCCGCGCAGTTGCCAGCGGCGAATGCGACCGGCGTCCCGCTGGACACCAAACCGGGCCTGACACTGTCCGGGGCAGTTCAACCAGGGTCCTCCCTGGTACTGGCCGCCGGCGGGGCGAACGTGCCCGGAACCTCAGCCCTCTCTTCGGATGCCCGAACCATCACCTTCACACCCGCCCAGGCCCTTCCTGCGAGCACCCAGCTGACGGCGACCGCCAGCAACGTTGTTTCCACCACCGGTACTCCTCTGTCTCCGACCTCCTGGCAATTCACAACTATGCCCGCACCCCCGCCGTCGCAATCTTTATTTGCATCGGTGGTGCCACAAGTTGCCACCTCCACCGAGACACGCGCCATAGAACTGGGAACAGCCTTTAGATCGAACAGGGCAGGTGTGGTCACGGCAATCCGCTTCTACAAAGGTCCCTTCAACACGGGCGTCCATACGGGCTCACTGTGGGATCCGGCGGGAGCGCGGCTGGTCCGGGTCACGTTCTCCAACGAAACCGCCAGTGGGTGGCAGACGGCGTCGCTGGCCAGCCCGATCCGGTTGACTGTAGGCGCCACCTACGTGGTTTCCTACAATGCACCTGCCGGCCGATACTCCTACACCCGCAACTTCTTCACCCAGGTCTGGACGAGCGGCGCCCTAAGCGCTCCGACCAGGAATGGGCTGTTCCGCTTCGGCTCAGGAACTGCAGTGCCCAACCGTACCGACAATGCCACCAACTACTTTGTCGATGTGGTGTTTGCTCCCGATCCTGCCAGCTGAGCGGGCTGGACCCGCCCGGCAAGCCTTGTGCCAGTCACTTCCGTTCTCCGGGATCCGCCGATCCTGGTGACGTCGCCGTAAATCGTGTCCCGCGCGGCGCCACTTCAATCCACGGGGTTTGGTATCACCGCACCACAGACGGCGACCAGGCGTGTTCGATGAAGAGAGACGGCCGGGAATGCTGAGTAGTCCCAAGCTGCCAAATGTCGCTGTCACCTGCCACGCCGTCCCGGCCGAGGCCGTAAAGCAGCGTGTCGTCGTCCAGCCATTCAATCTGGTCGTCAACATTCCGTGTCTCGGCAAGGAGGACCTCCGTGCCGGCGGAAATGTCCAGCACGGCAATGTTCCAGAGTGGAGTCATGCTGTTGGCCATGTTCTTCTTGAAGGCGATGCGTTTCCCGTCGGGAGAGACAGAGGGACATTCAACGCCGTCGTGGACCGCAGTGAGCTTGCGGGAGGAGACGCTTCCTTGCACGAGCCAGATGCGGCCGTTCGATGCCGCGGTGGCATAGAAGGAATCGGCTTGGCCTGGCACAAAAGTCACGCCCCAGATGTTTCTGTCCGCAGGGCTGACCTGTTCGCCGTTCACCCACAAGGCGAAGTCTTCAAGGTTTCCTGTACCGGTGCCGCCGTCCAGTGGATTGATCACAGTCTCAGTGGAGAATCCGGCTCCTGCATAAGAGTGTCCGCTCACGAAAACCGTGGTGGACGCGACCGTTCCGGCACGATCAAGTCTGGTCCGGCTAGGGATTCCCGGCAGCGCCCAACTGCCGGTTTCCTGCCAATTCCTGTCATAGACTGCAGCCTCAAAGCTGGTGACGAGTCCGCGGTTGGTCCTCAGGCAAATGACCTGACCGGAGGTTCCATAGACACGGTTGCAGGCGGCGTCCGCCACTGTCCTTCCTGCTTGTGGTCCAGACAGGAGGACCGTTGCTGCCTGTCCATAGCCCTGGCCTGAAGCGGTATTGCGGAACAGGACAAAGGGCTCGTCGGGCAGGGCCAACGCGCTTGATTCGATGTCCGCGGCGGAAGCGGCCAGACTGGCATCCTGGAATCGTTGGAAGGCCTGGGAGGCATAAACTCCAGCGCCGGCAAGCACGATCACGGTCACCGCCAACAGGACCAACCAACGGAGTCTTCGGTCAGCTTCCCCGGGGCCGCGGGTCATGCCATGTGCTTCTTCAGCCCGGTGCTGTTCAGCAGGAACAGGGATGCCACAACGGCGGCCGCCAGCAAAGCGCCGACGACGACCATTGCGGTAACAGGTCCCACCGAGAACCACAGGACGCCAAATCCGGCGGAAGCCGCCATTCGGCTCACCGCCACTACGGTCTGCGCCGCGCCGATGCCCGTAGCGAGTCTTTCGGGGGGCGTGAGCTGGCTGGCAAGAGCTGCCAGGACCCCGTCCGTAGCGGCGTAGAAGATGCCCAGCAGGACCAAGCACCCCAGGGTCGGTCCTATTCCCGAGAACGGCAGGGCCGTGAGCAGGTAGCAAGCAAGCAGCGCCGTGTGGCCTGCGACAAATACCTTGGCCCTGCCCCACCGATCCGCCAGTCTCCCAATGGGTATGGCGAAAGCGAGGAAGACCAGGTTAGTGCCCACATAAAGCAGCGGAAACCATTGCACGGCGTAAGAATTCTTGTCCTGCAGTACGAGGTAGATGAAGCCGTCTCCCACGGTAAGCAGGCCCAGGAGACCGGCAGCAATAAGCAGACGCCCAAGGCCCGGCTCCCGGAGCATTCGCCAGCGGAACGAAATTAACGGCGGTCCCGCTCTGCCATTTTCTGTGCAATGCCGGCCCGCACGGAGGTCGGGGACCAAAAGTGCCAGCGCGGCCACACCAATAACTGCGAACGCCAGCGAAATCACGAAGACGGTCAGGTAGCCGTTAGGGATGAGCATAAGAACGAAGAAAGCCAGGAGCGGCCCGGTCGCTGCGCCGATATTATCGAGCATCCGGTGCACGCCGAAATGTCTGGCCAGGTGCTCCGGCTGGGCGGATACGGTGATCAACGCATCGCGGGGAGCTGTGCGGATGCCTTTACCGATCCTGTCGCCGGTAATTACCGCAGTCAGCGACCAAAATCCCCCGGCAAACAGGAGACCTATCCGGGCTGCCATCGAGAGACCGTAGCCGGCCAACGCAACACGTTTGGGATGGCCCATACGGTCTGAGGCCCACCCCGCAGCAATCCGAACCAACGCACTGGCCCCTTGGTTAATACCGTCCAGGACACCAAAGGCGACAACCGAAAGCCCCAGGAACCCCGTGATGTAAAGGGGCAGGATCGCGGCAACTGACTCGGACGAGATGTCGGTGAACATGCTGACAACGCCAAGCCACACGATGGTGCTCGAAAGTTTGAATCGCGTCCTGGGCTGGTCTGTGCTGCCGCCGTCGGCCACCTGCCCGTCCTTCTTGCCGCCGCGGCGGTCCGACACGGAGATGTACATCAGCTGCCGGTCCAATTACGCATGGAGGGTGCCTAGGAGGGTGAACCGTGTGCTTCCGGTGCCTGTCGTGGTGATGGCTAACGTCACGGTGTCAGCCCCCCGCGAGAGGCGGACAGTCTGCTGACCGTCAGCGGCCGTCACCACTTCGGACTGGAAGCCCAGCGCAAACAGCGTCTGCTGAAAATGTCCGGTCACCTGCGCCGCACTCAGCTCAACGATTCCGTCGGCGGTGACCTGAAGTATGCGGTCGGACGAGCTGACACTGGTGGACACCAGAACAGTCCGCTCGGGGAAGGTCACCACGTTACCGGGGAAGCCATCGACGACCTTGCCTTGGGCAGAGCCCGATCCTGGCAGCGGAGTCCGTATCAGGGCGGCCGGAGGTGACGGCATGGGCAGTCCTGTTGGCGCGGCAGCGGCAGGGGGGAGAACTTCCAGAACCGGCCGTCCTGATGCATCCGACGCTGCAGGCGAATCTGTCGCTCCCGACGGCGCCGCTGGCGCTTCGGTGCCGCCGGCAGTACCGTTCGCCGCAGTGTCAGTAGGCCGTGGCGGGCTGCTGTCCGGTGAGCTCGGATTCGCGCCCGCTGTGGTGGGGGCCTGGCGGGCGGGAGCGATCTGGTCCAGCACTATGGCTGTGCCCCCCAGTACGACGGCTGCTCCGACGCCAATGAGCACCAGTTTCCGGACGATCATGGCTCCGCCGCCGCCGTCCCGATTGCAAACCCCCAAGGCTTCATGGCCTCAGTCTTACAGCGGAGTCCACATCGCGGAACCACAGAATCCGCACACTTCGGCGGGGATTTAGAAGCGTCCGTTGCGGGGACGGGGCTGGCAGACCGGGCAGGTATGCGAGGAACGGTTCATAAACTGCTCGCGGCGGATGGTGGAGTGGATTCCCGCAGCGGCGCAACGGCCACATGGTTGTCCCTCCCGGCCATACGCGTTCAGGGAGCGGTCAAAATATCCTGATGCGCCATTGACGTTGACGTAGAGGGAGTCGAAGCTGGTCCCGCCTGCAGCCAATGCGTCCAGCATGACCTCGCGGGCGCACCCCACCAACCGTTCAGCATCTCCCCGCCGCAGCGTGTCCGTAGGCCGCGCGTAATGCAACTGCGCCCGCCACAGGGCCTCGTCCGCGTAGATATTACCGATGCCCGAAACCAGCCCCTGGTCCAGCAGAGCGCGTTTGAGTCCTGTTTTCCGCTTCCGGAGGCGCTGGTAGAAGAGGTCGAAGGAAAACGCCGGGTCCAGAGGATCGCGTGCGATATGGGCGGCTTCCTCGGCAATCAGCGGCAACGGTGACTCCGCGAGTCCGCCCGGGCCGCCGTCGTCCGTGGGGACCATCGCCGTGACAAACAGCCCCCCGAAGATGCGCTGGTCCACAAACCGCAGTTGCTCGGGCATCCCCTCACGGGGACTGAGGCGGAGCCTGACTTTGAGGTGCTTCTCATCGGGAACATCAGCATCCTGCATGAGCAGCTGCCCGCTCATCCCCAGATGTGCCATCAGTGCGACGGCGGGGCTACCGTCAGGTGCGGCGGCGGCGGGGACCGAAGCAAGAGGCGGATGGGTGGCTGCGGAATCCGTCAACGGAAGCCACAGGAATTTACCGCGCCGGACGACGTCGCTGACTCTCGCACCCAGGAGGTTTCCGACAAAATCCTCAAGTCCCAGGGCATGGCGCCGGATTGACCGCGCGTCCACGACGTCAACGGAGGTGATGGTCCGGCCGCGGACCCAGCTCACCAGGCCGCGGCGGACCACTTCCACTTCAGGTAGTTCAGGCACGGCGGCCTATGCGCCGGCGGCGGATTCCGGTGATGCGCCGGCCTCCGCTGATCCAGCGGTTCCGGAGAGAACCCGCCAGGCGTCGGCAGCGGCTTCCTGCTCAGCTTCCTTCTTGGAGTGGCCGGATCCCTTGCCGTACGCGGTTCCGCCGATGTTGAGGACAGCCGTGAAAGTGCGGGCATGATCCGGCCCGGCCCCTTCCACTGCGTAGTAGATGGTTCCGAGCTGCCGGCTCGCGGCGAGTTCCTGGATGCTGGTCTTCCAGTCGGTGCCCGCGCCGAGCGCGGCTGCGTCCTTCAGGAGCGGACCTACCAGCCGCATGACCAACTGGCGTGCCGTCTCAATATCGTTGGACACGTACGTGGCACCGATCAGCGCTTCCATGGTGTCCGCCAGGATGGAGGCCTTGTTCTTGCCTTCGGTCAGCTTTTCGCCTTGGCCGAGGTAGATGTAGTCCCCGATTCCGAGGCTTCGGCCGATGCCGGCAAGAGCGCGGGTGCTGACTACCGCGGAGCGGCGTTTTGCAAGGTCGCCTTCGGGCAGCGTGGGGTTATCCCTGTACAAAGCGTCTGTCACGGAGAAACCCAGAATGGAGTCACCCAGGAACTCGAGCCGCTCGTTGGTGGGGATACCGCCGTTTTCGTAGGCGTAGGAACGGTGTGTCAGAGCAAGACGAAGCGTCCCGGCGTCAATGGAGACACCGAGACGCTTCAGAAGCTCTTCAGTTGAAGACATCATGTCAGCCTAAGTGGCCGATTAGACGTCTGCGACCTTGCGTCCCTTGTACTCAAGGAACAGCGCAGTGCCAGCCGAGTCGGTGACGACCTTTGCCTGGTGCGGCAGGCTGTAGGTGACCTGGCCGTTCTCTACGGTCTTCACCAGGTGGGGGGCAGTTGCCTTCCACTGGGAGCGGCGGGCGCGGGTATTCGAGCGAGACATTTTCCGCTTCGGGACAGCCACGGCTAACTCATTTCTCTCTAGACAAACACGTACAAATCAGTTTTGCCGGTCAGGCTTAGCCAAGTCAGCTAGGGCGGCCCAGCGAGGATCCATGACCTCGTGGTGATGCCCCGGCTCGTCTTCCAGGCGAATTCCGCATTCGGAACAGAGACCCTGGCAGTCTTCCCGGCACACCGGCTGGAACGGCAGCATGGTTACAACTGCGTCCCGCAACACCGGTTCAAGATCGATTAGATCGTGCTCGACTCGATATTGCTCTTCATCGTCTTCTTCATCCGAAAGCAATACGCCTTCATAGAAGAAAAGTTCTTGCACATTGACCTCAAGGTCATACGCAAGGGGATCCAGGCACCGACCGCACTCGCCCGTAACGTGGGCGGCTGCGGTTCCTGATACCAGAATTCCTTCGTGTACGGCCTCAAGCCTCAGGTCCAGCCCGATATCCGAGCCTTCCTGAACGCCAATGAGTGCCACACCAAGATCACTTGGCGCGGGTACATGTTCCTTCAGTGTCCGCATGCTTCCCGGGCTGCGCCCGAGGTCCTTGACGTCGAACGCCAAGGGCGAACTAGCATCTCGTTTAATGAGAACTCCTGTTGAACATATGACCGACGTACCATCTTAGCCTGAAGAACCTTAGGGACTCAAACCAGGCGACGGACGGCCCGTCGAAAGTACCGCCACTAGCCTACCCTCTGGGCAGCTGCACCGGTGCCGACTCGCCAGCGAGCATCCTCTTCTGAACAGAGCGCGGCACATAATCGGACACACTTCCGCCCAGGCTGGCTACTTCCTTGATCAAAGTGGACGAGAGATGAAGGTAACGCGCCTCCGCGGGCAGGAACACCGTCTCCACACCGCTGAGCTGACGGTTCATGGTGGCCATCGGAAGTTCGTAGTCGAAGTCCGATGAGGAACGGAGGCCCTTCACAATCGCGGACACCCCCCGCTGGTGGCAGTACTCAGCCAGCAGGCCCTCCCCCACGGGTTCAACCACTATTCCTTTGAGGGACGCCAGGGTCTCCCTCGCCATGTCGATGCGGTCCCCCAGGCTGAACATGTATTTCTTCGCATAATTGGTGGAGACGGCCACGATCACTTCATCGAAAAGGCCCGCAGCGCGGGCGATGACCTCAAGGTGACCGTTGTGGATGGGGTCAAAGGATCCGGGGCAGACAGCGCGTCTCATGCACCGAACCTACCGCATCCCAAGCCCGGGATACCATGACTGGATGCATCCACCACGGGAAGTTTCCCAACCTGCAGCACAGGCTCCGTGGCAGCGTGCCGCGGCCGGCGCCAACCTCCTGGGACCCGCCGGACAACTGGGCGTCACCATCTTCGAGGAGATGACCACGTTGGCGGCAAAGACCGGCGCCATCAACCTGGGGCAGGGCTTTCCGGACGAGGACGGGCCGGCGGAAATCAAAGCTGCGGCCATGGCCGCCATCGATGCCGGCGCTAACCAGTATGCTCCCGGCAAGGGCATCCTTGAACTGCGTGAGGCGGTTGCCGCCCACCAGCACCGGTTCTACGGGCTGACGCCGGACCCGCAGACCGAGGTCATCATCACCACGGGCGCCACCGAAGGCCTCGCAGCAGCCCTGCTGGCTTTTGCCGTTCCCGGTGACGAGGTGCTGACTTTCGAGCCGTTCTATGACTCCTACGGCGCGGTCATCGGGCTCTCCGGCGCCACCCACGTCACGGCTCCCCTGCTGGCGCCTGACTTTCACCCGGACCTGGCGGCACTCGAGGCGGCCTTCACCGACAGGACGCGGGTGGTGCTGCTGAATAACCCGCATAACCCCACCGGTGCTGTCTTTCCCCGGGAAGTCCTTCAGCGCGTCGTCGGGCTTGCCCAAAAGCATGACTGCATCATCATCACCGATGAAGTGTACGAGCACCTCACTTTTGGTCGGAGCCACATTCCGGTGGCCACCCTGCCCGGTGCGGCTGAACGGACCATCACCATTTCATCGGCAGGAAAGACCTTCTCCTTCACCGGCTGGAAGATCGGCTGGCTGACGGGCCCCGGGCATTTGGTTGCCGCTGTCCGCACGGTGAAGCAGTTCCTGACCTACAGTTCAGGGCCACCGTTCCAGGCAGCCATTGCCACAGGTCTGGCGCTGCCGGATGACTTCTACCAGGGCATCGCCGCCACGCTGAAGAAGAAGCGGGACATCCTGAGCGAGGGCCTCCGTGCCGCGGGCTTTGACGTCTTTACCCCGCAGGGCACCTACTTCGTCAACGTGGATACAGCACCTCTGGGCATCAGCGATTCTGTGGACCTGGCACGCCGGCTGCCGGCGATGGTGGGCGTTGCCGCCATCCCCGTCCCCGTGTTTTGCCACCCGCAGGGCGCGGAACGCACCCGCAGCCTGCTCAGGTTCGCATTCTGCAAGAAAGTGGAAGTCCTCGAAGAAGCAGCAGCACGCTTGGCCACCCTCAGCGGAAAGCTCTGATGGCCGACGCCGGCAACCTCCGTCCCACCAGATTCCTGCGGGCCACGGGACAACACGCGTCGATTGAGCCGGACGCCTTCACCACCGGCGGCTATGTCATGAGCATCGGCGGGGCTGAGCAGTCCCACGTCAACCTCGCCCATCCCGAAGAGATCTTTTACGAATACCTGCGGCGGATCGGCCATGTGGTGGACCTCTCCGCGCCGGAGGGCCAGCCGATCACAGCGCTCCACCTCGGGGCCGGCGCGCTGACACTCGCCCGGTACATCCAGGCAACACGGCCGGGATCGGTCCAGTATGCGGTGGAGCTCGAGCGGGAATTGCTCGACTTTGTCCTCCAGCAACTGCCGCTGCCCGACGGAACGGACCTGCACACGGTCATCGGTGATGCCCGCGCCGCCCTGGCCGATGTGGGCGCCGGACTTCAGTTCGACGTCGTCATTCTGGATATCTTCTCGGGGCCGGAGGCGCCTGAGCACATCGCCTGCACGGAGTTCTACCAAGAAGCCCGGGCACGCCTGGCACCGGAGGGGATTTTGATCGTCAACGTCGGCGATGAGCCGGCCCTGACCCTGGTGCGAAGCCAGACGGCGGCCATGCGCCGTGCCATGACTGATGTGGCGGCCTGCGCGGAGTCCGGCATGTTCGCCGGCCGCCACCCCGGCAACGTGATCCTGGCGGGAACACAAACAAAATGGCCTGCGGCCTGGACAGCCGAACTGAGCGCCCGGGGTCCGCATCCGGCATCGGTCCTCGCGGGCGTTGACCTGGATGTGCTGGCAGGCTGAGCCCGCGCCCCCGCTAAGGCGGGCCCTGTTCCTGCCCGTCAATGACCAGGTCCGGCGGGATGGCATCGGGGACTGACGGCTCTGCGAACCACAGCCGGGTTTCGCCGTACTTCTTCTCCGCAAACCGCTCCATGCCGGCGGACCAGCCGGGCTCCGGCGAGCGGGAGGACCGCTCTACCACCACCAACGCAGAGGGGGTGAGGTGGTCCACGAGTTTGGCCAGCACCGCCGACAACGCGGGCTCGTCAAGCGGATAGGGCGGATCCAGGAAGACCAGGTCCCACATGGCGGACTGGTCTGCACGCTCGAGGAATGACTCCACCCTCGACCGGTGCACTGTCACCACTTTGCGTCCCAACAGGCCGTTGACGAGATCGGCGTTGCGTTGGCATACGGAACTGGCCTTCGCATCGAACTCCACCAGGTCAACGGCTCCGGCTCCCCTGCTGCCGCTCTCAACTCCCAACGCACCAGAGCCTGCATAAAGGTCCAGGACCTTGGCACCGGCGATGATCCCGAAGGCATCAAGCCGGGAGAACAGGGCTTCCTTGACACGGTCTGTGGTTGGCCGGGTCAGGGACCCGGGAACGTTCGCCAGCGGCGTTCCACCGGCGGCGCCCGCGATAATCCGGCTCATGGCTGCCTGCTATCCGCGTTCAAGGAACGCCTCCTTCTCGGGGTTGAGGTACTCGTCAATGGCCGCAGCAAGCAGCGGATGGTGCGCCAGCGAGGGGTCCTTGCCGACAATGTCCTGCGCATCCGCCCTGGCGCGGGCAATAATGTCCTCGTGCTCGAGCACCCGCAGCAACTTCAGAGTGGAGCGGCCGCCGGACTGCGACGCCCCCAGGATGTCTCCCTCGCGCCTGAGCTTGAGGTCTTCCTGGGACAGCTCGAAGCCATCGGTGGTGGCCGCCACGGCGTCCAGCCTGCGCCGGCTGGGGTGCCCGGTTTCGAGGCTGGTGACCAGCAGGCAGGTTCCGGGCAGCCCGCCGCGGCCCACCCGGCCACGCAGCTGGTGCAGTTGGGAAATACCGAAACGGTCAGCATCGAGAATAACCATGAGTGTGGCGTTGTGGACGTCAACTCCGACTTCAATGAGGGTGGTGGAGACCAGGAGCTTGGTCCGGTTGGCGGTGAAGTCAGCCATCGCCGCCGACTTAACCGCTGTGTCCTGGCGGCCGTGCAGGGGCGCCAGCGGCACACCGGCAAGGGCCGGCTCCTGCTGCAGAAGTTCGACGACGGCGGTCACCGACGCGAGCTCGCGCGCGCCGTTATCCCCCTCCAGGTCAGCCGCTGAAGGTTCGGCCTCACCGGGACTGAAGTCGCCGTCGTCGTCCGTTCCGATCCTCGGGCACACCACAAACACCTGGTGCCCGGCGTCGATCTCCTCGCGGGACCTGGTCCAGATGCGGTCCGCCCAGCCAGGGTTTTCCGCCAGGCCCACCACATGGGTGGAGATGGGTGCCCTGCCGGCGGGAAGCTCGTCCAGCACTGAGGTTTCGAGGTCCCCGAAGACTGTCATGGCAACGGTGCGCGGAATCGGGGTGGCCGTCATGACCAGCAGGTGCGGCGGCTTGCTGGCCTTTGACCTCAGCACATCGCGCTGCTCCACGCCGAACCGGTGCTGTTCATCCACCACGATCAGGCCGAGGTCGTAGAAAGAGACGTTTTCGCTCAACAGGGCATGCGTCCCGATCACGATCCCGGCCGCCCCGGAGGCGGCGTCGAGGAGGGCACGTTTACGGGCCGCCGTGGGCTGGGACCCGGTGAGGAGGCTCACCTGGACGTCGTCCCCGGCCAGGCCGCCCAGCAAACCGTCACGGGACAGCATGGGGTCCCGGGACAGGACACCCAGGGTCCGGCGGATGGAGTCGAAGTGCTGGGCAGCCAGCACCTCGGTGGGCGCCAGCAAGGCCGCCTGTCCCCCGGCGTCCACCACCTGCAGCATGGCCCGCAGCGCCACGATGGTCTTGCCGGAACCGACTTCGCCTTGCAGCAGCCGGTTCATGGGGCTGTCCTGCGCCAGTTCGGCGGCGAGGGTCTTCCCCACAGCGGTCTGTCCGGCGGTGAGCGTAAAAGGAAGCTGCTGATCGAAAGCCGCCAGCAGACCGCCGGCAACCGGGCGGCGGGCGGTGGCTTCCTCAGCGGCCAGCTGCGCGCGGCGCCGGGCCAGCGCCGCCTGCAGGACCAGGGCCTCCTGGTAGCGGAGCCGGTCCTGGGCCTGCTTCCAATCGGCATGTGATTCCGGCATGTGGATGAGCCGGTAGGCCTGGGCCAATGGCAGGAACTTCTCCCGGCGGACAACCGGCTCCGGCAGCGGGTCCGGCAAGCCGTCCAGGTCCAGGGTCTCCAGCAAGGTGGCAATGACTTTCTGGATGGACCAGCTGGTGAGTTTGCTGGTGGCCGGATACACCGGTACGGGCATGGCAGCCAGCTTCTCGGGATCGACGCCCGGCATATCCGGGTCCTCGTCCAGGAGGTTGAAATCCGGGTTGGTCAGGCTCAGTGAGGAACCGTATTGCGTTACCTTGCCGGAGAACATGACGCGCCGGCCGGGCAGGAGCTCCGCTTTTGCCCGGAAACCATTGAAGAAGGTGACCTTGAGCGTGCCGTGCCCGCTGCCGGTTCCTACGGCGGAGAGCCTGGGACGCCCGTGGGACGCGGCATCGTCAGTGATAACGACGTCGGTGATGGAACCACGGCGGGTACGCATCTTGCGGGTGCTGGTGGAAAGGACGCGGGCAATAAGCGTGACCTCCTCGTCCAGGGGAACCTCGCTGATGGGCGTCAGCTCACCCCGGTTCAAGTAGCGGCGCGGGAAGTAGTTAAGTAGGCCGCCCACCGTGGTTATCCCGAGGTTCTTCTCAATGACTGCCGCGGAGCGCTTTCCGATGCGGCGTTCAAGGGCAACGTCCAGGTCAGCGCTCATGCCCACTGGAGCTCACCGGAGCTGGTTCGGGGTCACGGGACAGGGCGAGCTGGCTCACGGAAATGTCGCTGGGCTCGCCAAGGGAACGGATCAGCGCCACCGCGGGTTCAGCCTCAGGTACGTGGACATGGACACGCCAGCGGTAGGTGCCGTCAGCCACTGCTGCGCTGTCCACCTGGCTCATGATGACCGAATCGCCGATTTCATCCAGCCGCTGCCTGAGCGTGGCCGCGCTGAGGGGCGACAGGCTGATGGTGCACATGACTTCCACGCCGTCGTCGTCGGGCAGGTCCTTGTGGATATGGGGATCCTGGACGTCGTACCCGTGCAGACCGTCCAGGAGTTCACTCTGGAGGTCACCGCCCATCACGGCTGAACGGAGGCAGTCCAAGATGAGGAGCATGCCGACACCCCCGGCGTCGACGACGTGGGCAGCCTCGAGTGCGGGCAGCTGGCCCTCGGTGTTGACGACCGCTGCCAGGGCGGCATTAACCGCAGCATCGAGGGCAAGGCCCAGTGCGTGGTTGCTGTGGTCGCCGTTTTTTCCGTTGTCAGCCTCTGCCGCGGCACGCGCGGCTGCTTCCATCACCGAGAGCATGGTGCCGGGTACGGGATCACTCAGAGCGGACCAGGCCCGGATCTGGGCGCGGTTCAGTGCAGCGGCCAATAGCGTTGCGGTCAGCCTGGTGTGACCGACCAGTGGCTCTGCTGCGGCACAAAGAAAAACCGAAAAGAGCGTTCCGGAGTTACCGCGGGCCTGCTCCAAGGCAGCGCGGCCCGCCTGGGCCAGCACCACCCCGACATCCCCCTGGCCGGGATCGGGTTTGCCGGCCACATCGCTGTGCAGGGCCCGGGCGGCTGCCCGGACAGTGAGGTAAAGGTTGGTGCCGGTGTCGCCGTCAGCCACGGGGAATATGTTGATCGCATTGAGGCGGTCACTGTGGTTGCCAACGGCCGTTTCGGCCTTGTCCAACCACCGCTTCATCGCTTGCGCGTTTGCGGCAACCTTATTCTGCAAAGTGATCCCATCCCCCGGTGCCAGCGGCGTGGCCCGCAATCGTGACGCCCGGGCCGGAGTTGATTCCCGGGGCTTGTACTGAGCCTATCGCAGTGAATCCGGGAGGCAGCTGAACGCCGGGAGGGAATGTGGCCAGCAATCCGTGGTCCTCTCCCCCGCCCAGAACCCAAACCAGGGGGTCGAGGTGCAAGAGGTCCGACGCCGGTTTGAGGCTTTCGGCAAGCCGCTTCAGTTCCGCCGGGTCCAGGTCGATGACCGTGTTGCTGGCCAGGGCCAACCGGGTCCCGTCCCGGACCAGGCCGTCGGAGATGTCCATCATGGCGGTTGCACCCGCTGACCTGGCGAGCGGCCCGGCGGCCAGCGGCGGCTGCGGCCTGCACTGGACGTCCAGCAACTCCCGCTGCCCCCGGTTCAGCGAAGTGAAGTCCGATTCCGATTCCAAAAGGGCAAGTCCCGCGGCGGCCCTGCCCACCGTCCCGGCCAGCGCCAGGACATTCCCGGCGCGGGCACCGGAGCGCAGCACGGGCTTCCCGCCGGCGAGGGTACCCAGCACCGCGACGGTTACAGAAATTTCCCGGCCGCGGCCCAGGTCACCCCCTGCCACTGAGCAGTTCACAGCGCCGAGTTCTTTGATGGCCGCCGACAGGCCGTCGGCGAGGTCCTCAACCCAGCTGACCGGTGTCTCCGGCGGCAGAGTGAGGCTGACCACCATCGACGTGGCCGCGGCGCCCATGGCATTGATATCGCTGAGGTTCTGGGCTGCCGCCTTCCAGCCAACATCAAATCCCGTGGTTCGGTATCCGTTGGTCCACGTGAGGCGGAAGTCCTGGTCCTGCACCTGCGTATCGATGCTGATGAGCGTCCTGCCATCCGGCGCGGAGACGATCGCGGCGTCGTCCCCGGGTCCCAGCAGGACTGCCGAAGAATGGGCCCCGCCGATCTCCAGACGCGGGAAGATCCGGGCGAGGAGGCCGGCTTCAGACAGCCCTGCCACGGTCAGGGGCTCTTCAGTCAAGGGTTTTTCAGGCAAGGGTTTTTCAGGCACGCCCCTACGCTACAGCGGACGGCCGACATTGCTGTGCGGGGCATCCCTGCAGCGTTCGGCGTCGCTCCGTGGCGGCACTAGGCTTGATGGATGCACCGTCCCCGTTTGCCCTTGCCTGTCCGTGTGTCCGGGATCCTGCTGACCACCGTTTTCACCGGCGCCGTTCTGGCCGCTTGCTCCCCCGTGGTGGATGTGGCGCCGGCAGCTGACGCGGCGAACCCTGCCTGCGCTCCCATGATGGTGGCCCTGCCGGACGCGATCGGCGACGCGCCGCTACGCAAAACCAACAGCCAGGCGACTGCCGCCTGGGGCGATCCGTCGCAGGTGATCCTGCGCTGCGGCGTCAATGTTCCAGGCCCGACGACGGACCGTTGCGTCAGCGTGAACGGCGTTGATTGGGTCATCAAGGAAGGTGACGCGGCCTGGACGCTGACAACTTTTGGCCGCGAACCGGCCACCGAGATCCTCCTCACGAAGGAGCAGGAAACGATCAGTTCCGCTACTGTGCTGGCTGACCTCTCCGCCGCGGCTTCCAAGGTGCCCGCCAGCCGGAACTGCGTGGGCCAGGAAGAACTGCAGAACCTGCCAACGAGCAAGTAGGCCGTGACCGGCCCACGCCGGTTAGCGTAGGCCGGTCTTCCGGTGCAGCGCCAGGTAAATGAGCTCATCAATCAGGTCCGCGTAGTCCAGCCCTGAGGCCGCCCACATCTGCGGGTACATGCTCTTGGGCGTGAAGCCCGGCATGGTGTTGATCTCGTTAATGATCAGTTCGCCGTCAGGAGTATAGAAGAAGTCCACGCGGCTGAGGCCCTCGGCTCCCACTGCATCGAAGGCCGCAGCGGCAAGTTCGCGCACGCGGGCGATGGCTTCCTCTGGGATGTCGGCCGGACAGCTCAAAGCGGCAGCGTCATCTTCAACGTACTTGGCGTTGAAATCATAGAATTCGTGGCTTCCGGCAGCTACGGAAATCTCGCCCGGCATCGACGTCCGCGGAGCATCGGTGCCGCGGCCCTCCAGGACGGCGCACTCAATTTCGCGCCCCACAATCCCTGCCTCGATGACGAGTTTGAGGTCATGCCTGCGGGCTTCCTCGATGGCGGCGTCCAGCTCTTCCATTGAGTCAACTTTGGAGATTCCCATTGACGAGCCGGCCCTGGCGGGCTTGACGAATACGGGGAAGCCGAGGCGGTCCACCTGCTTGCGGACCGATTCCGCGTCCTTGATCCACTGCCGGTCAGTGACAGCGATGTACGGTCCCACATTCAAACCGGCGGCTTCGAAGACAACCTTCATGTAATGCTTGTCCATGCCAACAGCTGAAGCGAGCACCCCAGCGCCGACGTAGCGCGTATCGGAAAGTTCCAGCAGTCCCTGGATGGTGCCGTCTTCGCCGAACGGACCGTGGAGCAGCGGGAACACCACGTCCACGGTGCCCAGTTCCTGGGGCACGGCATTCGGGGAGGCCACGATCAGCTGGTGCTCGCCGCCGATTTCCGCCAGGGTGACCGTTTCCGACGACGGCGGCACCTCGGGAAGTGACGATGCGGACAGCGACCACTGGGCGGTGTCCCCCGCAGCCAGCACCCACTGTCCGGACTTGGCAATGCCGATGGGGATGACGTCGTACTTCTCTTTGTTGATCGCGCCCAGGACACCGGCGGCGGTCACGCAGCTCACCGCATGTTCGCTGGACCGGCCACCAAAAAGGACGGCCACGCGGGGTTTGGCCCGCGGGGCGACGTCCGTTGCAGTCAGGTTTTGCTCGGACATTCTCAGTAATCGCCTTCGGGTTTCAGGTCCCGGGCCAGCAGCAGCGGCCCCAGTTGGTCTACGGAAAGTTTGCCGGCCAGGACGGCCACAACGGCAGCGGTAATAGGCATGTCCACGCCCAGCTTGCCCGCGAGTTCGTGGACGGCCGGGCCGGACTTTATGCCTTCGGCGGTCTGGGTCATCTTCAGGGCCAGCTCATCGAGGGTGAGCCCCTGACCCAGCAACCGGCCGGCGGTGTGATTACGTGAGAGCGGTGAGGAGCAGGTTGCCACCAGGTCCCCCAGACCGGCCAGCCCGGCCATGGTCCGGGCCTCCCCGCCCAGCGCAAGGGCAAGCCTGGAGGTTTCAGCCAGGCCCCTGGTGATGACGGAGGCTTTGGTGTTGTCCCCCATCTGTTTGCCCTCACAGATGCCGACTGCCAGGGCAATGACGTTCTTGACGATGCCGCCGATCTCAACGCCTACAACGTCCGCCGTTGTGTAGGGGCGGAAATAGGGCGATGTGCAACTGCGGGCAATCCAGCCTGCGGCTGCGGCATCGGCGCACGCCACAACGGAAGCCGTGGGCTCTTCGCGGGCGATCTCCATGGCGAGGTTGGGACCGGACACCACCGCGATGCGGTCCGCCGGAATCCCCAGTTCCTCGCTGATGACCTCGCTCATCCGGGAGTCAGTACCAAGCTCCAGGCCCTTCATCAGGGACACCACAACGGCGTCAGCGGCGATCAGCGGCTTCCATTCGCGCAACTGCAGCCGGAGGGACTGCGCGGGGACGGCCAGGACCACCAGGTCAGCGCCTGCGAGCACTTCGGCCACATCGGTGGACGCTGTGATGCTCGGCGGCAGCCGGATGTCTTTCAAGTACTGGACGTTCCGGTGGGAGCTGTTGATCTGCTCCACCACTTCGCTGCGGCGGCCCCACAGCCGGATCCTGCGCTCGTCTCCCGCAGCTGAAGCTGCATCAGCGAGGATCTTGGCGAACGTGGTTCCCCAGGAACCGGCTCCCAGGACAGCAACAGACCGTGCCGAGCCCCTGCGGGTTCCGTCAGCGGTCATGTGGCATCAGCAGCGCCCTCGGTCTTCCCGCGGCCCTGGATGCGGCCGCGCGCGTCCTGGTTCTGCTGCGAGGGGTCCCAACGCCGGGCAGGAGGCTCCTCATTACGGATGCCGGCGAGCAAGCCAGTGACGGCATCCATGATCGCATCGGTGGCCCCGGTCAGTGTCGCCTTATCCAGGGGTTGGCCGGCAAACGCGCTCAGATCCACAGGCTTTCCGATGACTACCCGGGAGGTCTTGCGGGGAAACAGGTGGAACCGCTTCGCATAGCGCGGGAAGACCTCATGGGCGCCCCAGTGGGCGATCGGCACCACGGGGATCCCGCCTTCGAGGGCGAGCCGCGCTGCGCCTGTGTGGCCTTTCATCGGCCACAGGTCAGGGTCGCGGGTGAGCGTGCCCTCGGGGTAGATGATGATGGCGCCGCCGTCTGCCACAATCTCCTGGGCGAGCTGCAGCGAGCGGTTCGCGCCCGCCGTCGAACGTTCCACCGGGATCTGGCGGGTGGCCCTCAGGACCCAGCCCAGGACCGGTACCTTGAACAGCCCGGACTTGGCCAGGAAGTGCGGCGCGCGCTGGTTGTTGTACAGCACGTGGCCCACCACCAGGGGATCAATCTCGGTGCAATGGTTGGGCGCAGCAATGAAACCGCCTGCGGGAATGTTCTCGAGGCCCTCCCACTTTTTGTTCATCATGGCATTAAGCAGGGGGCGCACTATGGCCGCAACCACAAAGAGGGTGGCTTGGCTCTTGGCCGTTTCCTTCACGTGCCCACCGCTACTTTGCCGGGGTGATGTCGAAATCGGCGCCGAGGCCGGCCAGCTTTTCGGTGAACCGTTCATAACCGCGGTTGATGATGTCGATCCCCGTGACCCGGGAGACACCGGTGGCCGCAAGCGCAGCGATCAGGTGGCTGAACCCGCCGCGCAGGTCAGGGACGTCGATGTCGGTGCCCTTGAGCTGGGTGGGTCCGGAGATGACGGCCGAGTGGAGGAAGTTGCGCTGGCCGAACCGGCACGGCACGCTGCCCAGGCACTCACGGTGCACCTGGATGTTGGCGCCCATCCGGAGGAGGGCGTCGGTGAAACCGAACCTGTTCTCGTAGACGGTCTCGTGGACAATGGACACACCCTCGGCCTGGGTCAGGGCCACCACGAGCGGCTGCTGCCAGTCGGTCATGAAACCGGGGTGGACGTCCGTTTCCAGGACCAGCGGGTTGAGCTTGCCGCCCTTGTGGTAGAACCGGATTCCGTCCTCGCCGATGTCCATCCCGCCGCCCACCTTGCGGTAGGTGTTCAGGAAAGTCATCATGTCCCGCTGCGAAGCGCCTTCCACGAAGATGTCTCCGCGCGTCACCAGGGCAGCTGAGGCCCACGACGCCGATTCATTGCGGTCCGAGAGTGCGCGGTGGTTGTAGCCGCCCAGGTCGCGGACACCCTCGATGCGGATGGTGCGGTCAGTCTGGACGCTGATGATGGCGCCCATTTTTTGGAGCACGGCGATGAGGTCGATGATCTCCGGTTCCGTTGCAGCGCCGGAGAGCTCGGTGATTCCCTCGGCGCGGGTGGCGCTCAGCAGCACCTGTTCCGTGGCACCCACGGAAGGATACGGCAGGGAGATTTTGGCGCCCTGCAGGCCTTTGGGGGCGGAGATGTGGATGCCGCCCGGGCGCTTTTCCACAACGGCGCCGAACTGGCGCAGCACGTTGAGGTGGTAATCAATGGGCCGGTCGCCGATCTTGCAGCCGCCAAGATCCGGAATGAAGGCTTCGCCGATCGCGTGGATCAGGGGTCCGCACAGCAGGATGGGGATCCGCGAATCGCCGGCGTGGGCATCGATCGCCGTGCTGGGGGCCGTCTTGGCCCCCTTCGGGTCCAGCGTGAGGTCACCGCTGACCGGGTCCTTGACCACGGTCACACCATGGAGCTGCAGGAGCGAGGTGACAACCTCTACGTCCTTGATCTCCGGGACGTTCCGCAACACCGACGGTTCATTGCCCAGCAGTGCCGCCACCATGGCCTTCGGGACAAGGTTCTTGGCCCCTCGGACGGTGACGCGGCCTGTTAGCGGGACTCCGCCACGGATTGTCAGAACACTACTCATATACCGGTTTCCTTACGATTACTCGCCCCAAAATCCTTGAAAAGGCTCCAGCTAAGCATAGGAGGTCGCGTTACCGAACCGAAATACGGCCTCGCTGAAGGACCAGCGCGGCTCAGGAAAGGCGGGCCGGGAGCGTCGTTGGCATGAACGCGGGACGGGTGGCCTCGTAGGCGGTGATGTCCTCTTCGTGCTGGAGCGTGAGGCCGATGTCATCCAGCCCTTCGAGCAGGCGCCAGCGGGTGTAATCGTCGATCTCGAAGGGCGCCACGATGTTCCCGCAGATGACGGTCTTGGAGACCAGATCAACGGTCACTTCGGTGCCGGGGGCGTTCTCGAGCTCCTTCCAGATGAGCTCGATGTCGTCCTGGGCGAGTTCCGCGGCCAGCAGTCCCTGCTTGCCGGAGTTGCCGCGGAAAATATCGGCAAACCGGGAGGACAGGACGGTCTTGAAGCCGTAGTCCTTCAGGGCCCAGACGGCGTGCTCGCGGGAGGACCCGGTGCCGAAATCAGGGCCGGCCACCAAAACAGAGCCGGCGTTGAACGGCGCCTGGTTCAGGATGAACGCGGGATCCTTGCGCCAGGCGGAGAACAGGGCGTCCTCGAAGCCGGTGCGGGTGATCCGCTTGAGGTAGACAGCGGGGATGATCTGGTCCGTGTCAACGTTGCTCTGGCGCAGCGGAACGCCGATACCGGTGTGCGTGGTGAACTTTTCCATGGCGGTCTCCTAGGCGGCGTCGGTGCGGATGGCGGCGGATTCGGGGGCCGGATCAAGGTCCGACGGCGAGCTCAGCGTTCCGCGGATGGCGGTGGCTGCTGCCACCACAGGAGAGACGAGGTGGGTGCGCCCGCCCTTGCCCTGGCGGCCCTCGAAGTTGCGGTTGGAGGTGGACGCACAGCGCTCCCCCACTTCCAGCTGGTCCGGGTTCATGCCCAGGCACATGGAGCAGCCGGCGAAGCGCCACTCGGCACCGAAATCCTTGAAGACCTTGTCCAGGCCCTCCGCCTCGGCTTCGAGCCGGACGCGGGCCGAACCGGGGACCACCAGCATCCGGATGTTGGGGTCCTTTTGGCGGCCGCGGATGATGTCCGCCGCGGCGCGGAGGTCCTCCATCCGCGAGTTGGTGCAGGAGCCGAGGAAGACCGTGTCCACCCGGATGGCCTTCATGGGGGTGCCGGCCTCCAGGCCCATATACTGCAGGGCGCGTTCGGCGGCGGCCTTGGCGTTCTCGTCACCGAAGTCCTCCGGCGACGGAACCGAGGAAGAAAGCGAAACGCCCTGGCCCGGGTTCGTGCCCCAGGTGACAAACGGCTCCAGAGTGTCCGCGTCGAGGTCCACTTCGACGTCGAAGCTGGCGTCGTCGTCGGTCCTCAGGGTGTTCCAGTACTCGACGGCGGCATCCCAGTCGGCTCCCTGGGGAGCGTGCGGACGGCCGAACATGTAGTCGTAGGTGGTCTGGTCCGGAGCCACCAGGCCGGCACGGGCGCCGGCCTCGATGGACATGTTGCAGATGGTCATCCGGGCTTCCATGGACAGCGCGCGGATCGCTGACCCACGGTACTCCAGGACGTAGCCCTGGCCACCGCCGGTGCCGATCTTGGCGATCACGGCGAGGATGATGTCCTTGGCGGTGACGCCGGGACGCAGCGAGCCTTCGACGTTGATGGCCATGGTCTTGAACGGCTTCAAGGACAGCGTCTGGGTGGCCATGACGTGCTCCACCTCGGACGTGCCAATGCCCATGGCGAGGGCACCAAACGCGCCGTGCGTGGACGTGTGGGAATCACCGCACACCACGGTCATGCCGGGCTGCGTCAGGCCGAGCTGCGGCCCGACGACGTGCACGATCCCTTGCTCGGCGTCTCCGAGGGAGTGCAGGCGGACGCCGAACTCCGCGCAGTTGTTGCGCAGCGTCTGGATCTGCGTCCGGCTGGTGAGATCGGCAATAGGCTTGTCGATGTCCAGCGTGGGGGTGTTGTGGTCCTCCGTGGCGATGGTGAGGTCTGGCCGGCGCAACGGGCGGCCGGCAAGCCGCAGGCCCTCGAAGGCCTGCGGGGACGTCACTTCGTGGACCAGGTGGAGGTCGATGAAGAGGAGGTCGGGCTGGGCATTGGCTCCTTCGCCGTCGCCTTTGCGCACCACATGTGCGTCCCAGACTTTCTCGGCCAGTGTCTTTGCCACGGCCATCTCCCTTCACTGCTGTTGACTGTTAAGTCCACTGAATCAGGACGGCCGTACAATCCGCCAGCCGAAACATTTGCATCTCAGATAATGAGACGGCAATATCATTACATGGACAATTCTAGTGGAGTCGGTGTCATTGATAAAGCAGCCCACGTGCTTGATGCATTGGAGGCCGGGCCCACCACCCTCGCGCAGCTGGTGGCTGCCACAGGCCTCGCCCGGCCCACTGTGCACCGGCTTGCCCTGGCGCTGGTCCATCACCGGCTCGTGAGCCGTGATATCCAGGGCCGGTTTGTCCTCGGCAGCCGCCTTGTGGAGCTCGCCTCGGCAGCCGGCGAGGACCGGCTGATCGCCTCCGCCGGACCGGTCCTCATGCAGTTGCGCGACGCCACCGGTGAAAGCGCCCAGATCTTCCGCCGCCAGGGTGAATGGCGGGTCTGCGTCGCCTCCGCCGAACGCCCCATCGGCCTGCGCGACACCATCCCGGTAGGCACCCAGCTGTCGATGAAAGCCGGCTCCGCCGCCCAGGTGCTGCTCGCCTGGGAGGACCACGACCGGCTCCTGGAGGGGCTGCAGTCAGCCCGCTTCACCCCCACCGTTCTGGCAGGCGTACGACGGCGCGGCTGGGGTCAGAGCCTCGGCGAACGTGAGCCGGGGGTCGCCTCTGTTTCGGCACCGGTCCGGGGACCGTCCGGACGGGTCATCGCAGCCGTCTCGATCTCAGGCCCCATTGAACGGCTCACCCGCCAGCCGGGACGCCTCCACGCCGAAGTGGTGTGCAACGCCGGCCGGATCCTCACTGATGCCCTGCGGAAGAACAACGACTAAGGCCGAACGCCTCGCCGGCATCGGGCCGGCCACGGTTAAGCTGTCGGAATGAACAGCTATGCAGTCTTCCTCCGCGGCATCAACGTGGGCGGAGTCAACATCAAAATGGCTGACCTTAAGGTTGCCCTGGAGGCGGCGGGCTTCCCTGGCGTCAAGACCCTGCTGGCCAGCGGCAACGTGGTCCTGGCCAGCAGCCTGGCTGCGGCCGAGGTCAAAAGCAGATGTGAAAAGTGCCTGCGCGATTCGTTCGGCTATGACGCCTGGGTGGTTGTCCTGGCAGCGGAGCGGGTGGCCGCGCTGGTGGCCGCTTGCCCGTATCCGGAGGACAGCAAGAGCACGCACACCTACATCACGCTGGGTTCGGACAAAGCCGTGCTGGATGAGCTGGCCGCCGCGGGTGCAGCCCTCGAAAATTCAGAACAGCAGCGCCTCGGCACGGAGGCATTGGCGTGGCTGGCTCCCGTCGGCGGGACCCTGGACAGTCCCTTCAGCAAGATCTCCGCCAAGCCCAAATACAAGGCATCCACCACCACCCGGAACCTCCGGACCATGATCAAGGTCCGGGACGCCGCGGCGGCCCTGTAGGAAGCAACTCTGTAAACAGCAGCGGCTCCTAACCTGCCGCTGCAGACTTCAGGGCGGAATTGAATGCCTTCAGCCGGGTCACTTCCACCTCAACGGGTTCCACCACCATGCCCTGGGCAACATCGGCCACGGCAACCCGCAACCGTTTCCTGGCCCTGGCTGCGCGGGCGTTGGCCACCCCCGCGCCGATGAACTTACCGGTCAGCGCGAGGAAAATCCCCAAAACCACCCCGCCGGCGATCATCAGCGTGGGCACCGGCCACCCCTCCACCCTGGGAACCTCCGGGACCGGCATCTGGAAGTAGGCAAGTCCCGCCAGGACGCCCAGCCAGCCCAACCCACCGAGGGCCGTCAGCAGGGCGAGCCACTGGATCACATTGAAGACTCCCCACCACCATGACTTCCGGGCAGCCATCAGGTCGGTCCCGGCGATGGCCTGGTCCAGTGCGTCCGGCAGGGCCTCGCGGCCTTCGCGGGCGGCGCCGCGGATCGCCGCGCGCCACGGTCCGGGGGCGCCCTCGCTGGCGGCATCGGCAAATTCGCGGACGGCGGCATCGGTTCGGGCCCGCTCCGGGGCGCCGGCGGGCGGCAGCGAGGTCCGGTTGAGCTGGGACGGGTTGGCGCTGCGCAGGTTAAGGCGCCGCAGCGGATCGGCCCTGAACCGCACCAGCCACCGTGTTGCCGGCCATCCGGTGCGGCGCGTCGATTCGAGCCGGTAGGACTGGGCAACAGCGCCCACCACCACCGGCACGTTCGCGGCGACGGCCAACTCGTCGGTAAGCCGCGCTTTCGAGGATGAGCTGACGCCGGCTGCCTCACCCTCGCCTGAGACCTGCCGCAGCTGCATCGAGGCCCGCGAAACGTCGGCAGCCAGCCGCTGGGAGAGCGCCTGGCGCTGCACCACGACGCTGCGGATGGCGCTTCTGACGCGGTCCACGCCGGTACCCCGGAGGGCGGACGCGCCAATGACCTGTACTTTGCCCAGTCCGTCGCGGGCCAGGATTCCCTTGAGGGACTCCAGTACGGGCTGCACGTCGCGTTCGGGCAGCCTGTCCACCTGGTTGAGCACCACCAGGGTCACCGCGCCGTGTGCGGCCAGGGGTTTGAGGAAATCATTATGCACTGCGGCATCGGCATACTTTTGCGGATCAAGCACCCAAACGAGCACGTCCACCAGGCCCACCATGCGTTCAACGATCTCGCGGTTCGCAGCCCTGGTGGAATCGAAGTCCGGGAGGTCCAGCAGGATCAGCCCTGTGCCCTCGTCCGCGAACCCGTCCACGGGAACTGCATGGTGCCGGTTACGGACCTCAAGCCAGTCCAGCAAGGGTTCGCTGCCCTCTGCTCCCCAGATTCCTGCCAAAGGTTCGGATGTTGTGGGCCGGCGGGCGGCCGACGTCGCGATTTCAGCGCCGCTGACAGCGTTGAACAGCGAGGACTTGCCGCTTCCGGTGGCGCCGAAGAAGCCCACCACCGTATGGTCCGCGGACAGTGACCGGCGGGAGCTGGCGCGTTCGAGGAGCCGGAACACGTCCTCCAACGCGGTCTCGGGCAAAACCCCTTCGGCAAGCTCGCGGGCTTCGTTCAGTGCCTCCAGCCGGCCGTCCAGCCGCGATGCCTCACGGGCTACGGTGTGGCGGCTCATACGGGCTCTGCCAGGCGGGCGAGGGCCGCTGCGTGGGCGGTCAGGACCTGCGCCGTGTCTGTATCCCCGCCGGGGAGGCGGTCAAGGAACTTCTGTTGCTCCGCCTGAAGCAGCCGCTGGCAGCGGGCGTGCAGGTCTTCGCGCGCTGTCTGTGCGAGCCTGCGGACGGCGTCCTCACCGAACACTGCTTCCAGGAGTCTCTGACCGACGACGGCGGTGCCTCCTGCCACCCCGATCTCCAGTCCCGTGAGTCCTGCGGTCATGGAAAATACGACAATCATCAGCGCCGCGCCAAGGCCGTTGACGCCGAAGGACAGCCACCTTGCCTGCGTGCGTTTGCCTTGGCCCTCGGTGCGGATCAGTTCCATCAGGCCTGCCTGCCAGGCCCGAATCTCTGCTGCTGCCTTGTCGGCAAAGCCTGGACCCGTCCCGGAGAGGTCGTCGGTGCCCAGCAGCTGGCGGCCCGCGGGGTCAGAACGCCACCGCTGATCGGTCTCTTCGGCGGCGTTGGCGGCTTCGTCGAGGATAACCGCCTGCAAGCCCGTCTCGATGGCCGCCTCCACCCGCACGGCTGGTGTTGGTTCGCCGCGGAAGAAGGCACCCACCCGGTCCCGCAGCCTGCCGATGTTCTGTTCCAGTGCCCGGAAGAACTCGCCCGTCCCCACGAAATCCTGCCAGCGCGCCAGCACCTCCCCCCGGAGCAGGGCGCCGTCTTTGGTGGCGTCCAGAATCCTGGTACCGGCATCGCGGTAGGCGTCCTCGGCGTCGGACCGGAGTGTTGCGGCGGCCTGTTCCTGTTCCCGGACCGCCTGCGCGAGCCCGCCGACGCGTCCGGCGAGTGCCCTGACGGTTCCGTTCAGCGTTCGCCGGGCAATCTCGGACCGCCCGGCCGAATCGGCTGCCAGTTTCTGAAGCCAGCTCCGCAGCGGGTCCACCGAATCCGCCGGCAGCATCCCCAGATCATCGAGGGGTGTCTCCGCTACGATAAAGAGCCCTGCAGTCCCGAGGCCTTCCTGCTGCAGCAGTGCGCGCAGATCGGCGCTTACTTCCGCTTCGGCCTCCTGCGGCACCCGGTCCAGCACCACGGCAACCATGATGTCCCGCGAGGCCGCGTTCAGGAGCAGCTTCCACGGGACCGCATCTGCGTAGCGGTTGGCTGTTGTGACGAAGATCCAAAGGTCCGCGGCCGCCAGCAACTGGCCTGCCAGCCGCCTGTTGTCATCTGAGATGGAGTCAACGTCAGGTGCGTCCAGCAGCGCGATGCCCTCAGGAACTGCCGGATCAGCCACCAGCACCAGCGAGGAGATTGCCTCAGCATCCGGAGTGGCTCCCGCCCGGCTGGCGGGGAGGGGCTCGGCCGAAATGGTTCCCCGGATCCGGTTGAGTGTGGGCAGGACCCGTTGGCCTTCGAACCAGCCGGCATCGGCGGGATGGTGCAGGAGGATGGGTTGCCGGGTGGTGGGCCTGATGGCCCCGGAGCGGGTGACCGGGTGCCCCACCAGGGCGTTGACCAGGGTGGACTTGCCGGCGCCGGTGGAACCTCCGACGACGGCGAGCAGCGGAGCGTCCAGGCTGCGATACCGCGGCAGGATGTAGTCGTCCAGCTGGCCCACGGCGTTCCGGGCGTCCCGGCGGGCCTGCTCAACATCGGGAAGGGCCAAAGGCAGTGACACGGCAGAGAGATCCTCCCGCACCAATTCCAGCAGCCCCACTGCGGCCTCTGCCGCATCGCTCGCCGGACGGGCCGGCTGGGTTTTCGGTGCACGGCTTGGCGGTGGAGGAGGTTGCGGGACAAGCCCATCGGAGGAGGTCACAGCAACATCATGCCAGCCGGGGAAGCAATCGGGCCGGGCCACGGCCGAACCCGGCACAACAAAAACGGCCCCGGGCTGATGCCCGGGACCGTTTCCTATGGTGACCCCAGCGGGATTCGAACCCGCGTTACCGCCGTGAGAGGGCAGCGTACTAGGCCGCTATACGATGGGGCCGCGTACTTCCATCCGGCCAGAGGCCAGATTGCTAAGAGAGTATTTCACACACTCAGCAAGTGTTTCAAATCGGCGGACCGGTCCAAAACCCCTGATTTGCCGCGTGAGTTTGCGACCTAACCAGAGCTGGGATACCAGGACTCGAACCTAGAATGACGGTACCAGAAACCGTAGTGTTGCCAATTACACCATATCCCAATGATACTTTCGGGCCGGATTTTCGGGCCTCAACCCGTGCTCCGTGCGCCTCAGCACGAGAAATTACTTTACCCGAGACTTGAGGCTCGCACAAATCGGCCGGCAGGCGGCCTGATTGCCGCCGGCCGGCGATCAGGCCAGCAACTGGCGCAGCGAGCTGACCTCGTGGCCGCCAAAGTCCTGCAGTGTCTCCCCCGTCCTGTTGAGCCAGACGCCCACCAGGCCCGCCGCCGTCGAGCCTTCAGCGTCCAGAAGCCGGTTATCCCCCACGAACAGGGTCTCCGCCGGTGCGATCTGAAGGAGGCGCACGCCTTCGAGGTAGATTGCCGGCTCAGGCTTCGCCACACCAACGGTGTCGGTGCCCACCAGGCGGGTGATGCGTGCCAGGCCTGCGCCATCCAGTTTTGCCCGCTGGTAGTCGTGGACATTGTTGCTCACTGCACCGTAGGGCACCCCGGCGTCGTCCAGGAGATCAAGGAGCGGAACAACATCCTCGAAGGCGCGGACGTAGCCGGGCTGGAGCCGGCTGTAGTCGGCCAGCCATTGGTGGGTTTCCTCGCCGTCTGCGAGTTCCACGCCGAAGTGGCCCAGGGCTGCGCGGCCGCGCAGCAGGCGCTGGTCATTGAAAGTCAGCTCACCTGCCAGATACCTGTCGTAGTAATGGGTGGTTTCGTGCGTGAAGATCCTGCCGAAACGCTCCCACCCGTGCTGGTCGAGGCCTGGGAGGAGGTGTTCACTGACCTCGCGCAGGGCTGTGGTCATTGCATATTCAAGGTCAACCAGGGTGTCATCAATGTCAAAGAGGATGCCCCGGATGGTCCCGAAGCGGGTCTCGAGGGCTCCTTGAGCCGCCGTGCCGGTCATAGCCATCAGCCGCGGAAGGTGCGGAGCCGGCTCAGGGAGGATTCCTTGCCGAGGATCACCATGGATTCGAACAGCGGCGGCGAAATGCGGCGGCCGGAGATGGCCGTGCGCACCGGTCCGAAAGCGAGGCGGGGTTTCATGCCGAGGCCCTCCACCAGTGCCTGCTTCAGTGCCGTCTGGATGTTCTCCGGCGTCCAGTCCCCTACCGGCTCAAGGGCAGCAATAGCGGCGTCGAGGGCTTCGGTCAGGTTCTCCGGAAGCCCCTTGCGGGCCTCATCGGCCACGTCGATGGCGTCGTCAGCCTTGAAGAGGAACGCCAGCATCTCCGGCGCTTCGCCCAGCAGGGTGATGCGCTCCTGGACCAGCGGTGCGGCCTCTGCAAGGATGTCCTCCTGGCGGCTGGTGAGCTCCTCCCCCACGAGTCCGGCGGTGCGCAGGTAAGGGACCAGGCGGGCACGGAAGTCCTCGGGGTCAAGCATGCGGATGTGCGTGCCGTTGATGGCCTCCGCCTTCTTGATGTCGAAGCGGGCCGGGTTGGCCAGGACATCGTGGACATCGAAGTTCTCGATCAGCTGGTCCACCGTGAAGATGTCCTCGTCGGCGGAGAGGCTCCATCCAAGCAGCGAGAGGTAGTTCAGCAGGCCCTCGGGGATGAAGCCACGGTCGCGGAGCAGGAACAGGTTGGACTGCGGGTCCCGCTTGGAGAGCTTCTTGTTGCCCTCTCCCATGACATACGGGAGGTGGCCGAAGACCGGCATGTAGCTTGCGACGCCGATCTCGATGAGCGCACGGATCAGCACCACCTGCCGGGGTGTGGAGGAGAGCAGGTCCTCGCCGCGGAGAACGTGGGTAATGCCCATCAGGGCATCGTCCACCGGGTTGACCAAGGTGTAGAGCGGTGAACCGTCTGCGCGGACAATGACGTAGTCCGGGATGCTGCCGGCCTTGAAGGTGATCTCGCCCCGGACAACATCGGTAAAGGTGACATCCTCATCCGGCATCCGGACCCGCAGGACAGGCTTACGGCCTTCTGCCTTGAACGCGGCGAGCTGTTCGTCGCTGAGCGCGCGGTCGAAGTTGTCGTAGCCGAGTTTCGGGTCCCGGCCGGCGGCGCGGTGGCGTGCTTCTACCTCGTCAGGCGAGGAGTAGCACTCGTAGGCGTAGCCTGCCTCGAGGAGCTTGGCTACAACATCCTTGTAGAGGTCCAGCCGCTGCGACTGCCGGTAAGGTTCGTGCGGTCCGCCGACCTCCACGCCCTCTTCCCACGTGATGCCGAGCCATTTCAGCGCTTCCAGGAGCTGCTGGTAGCTCTCCTCAGAGTCGCGTGCCGCGTCCGTGTCTTCAATGCGGAATACAAAAGTGCCCTTGGTGTGCTTGGCGTGTGCCCAGTTAAACAGGGCGGTACGGATCAGCCCGACATGGGGGGTGCCGGTAGGCGAAGGGCAGAACCGGACCCGGACAGGCGTTTCGGCAGTGACGGAGGGGAAGGCGGTATTGGACGCGGAGGCAGTAGTCATAGTGGCTCCAACTTTACCGCGTGGCGCCTTCCCGGAAATCAGGTGGCGTCAGCGGCGGACCACGGGGTTGGACAGCCGTCCGATGCCTTCGATCTCCACCTCGTAGCGGTCACCGGCAGTGACCAGGCCGACGCCGGCCGGCGTGCCGGTCATGATCACGTCACCGGGGAGCAGCGTGAAGGCGTGCGAGACGATGGAGACGAGTTCACGGACGCCGCGGATCATCTGATTGGTGCTGCCATCCTGGCGGAGCTCGCCGTTCAGCCTGCCTTGGATCCGGAGGTCTTCGGTATCGAGCTCGGTTTCGATCCACGGGCCCAGCGGCGCCGACGTGTCGAAGCCCTTCGCGCGGGCCCACTGCAGGTCTGTTTTCTGGACATCGCGGGCTGTGAGGTCGTTCCCGCAGGTGTAGCCGAAGATGACGTCGTCCACCCGGTCTTCGGGGACGTCCTTGCAGATCCTGCCGATAATGACGCACAGCTCGGCTTCGAAAGATACCTCGTCAGAGAATTCCGGCAGCACGATGGGATCGTTGGGGCCTACTACCGAGGTATTGGGCTTCAGGAACAGCAAGGGATGCGCCGGCACTTCGTTACCCAGCTCGGCGGCGTGCTCGGCGAAGTTGCGGCCGACGCCGATCACCTTGCTGCGGGGAATGATGGGGGCCAGGAGCCGGACGTCTTCGAGTTTGTGCTTGACGTGGGTACGCTCCACGCCGTTGAAGAACGGGTCACCGTTGATGACAGTAATTTCCTCACTGCCGGACTCGCCTTCAACAACGCCGTACAGGGGATCAGAATCGACTACAAACCGGGCAATACGCATGGTTCTAACCCTACAGTCTTGAGCTGCGCAGGTAGTGAAGCTGCGCTGCCACGGACATTTCCACGGCCCGCCTCAGGTGGGGTTCGACGTCGGCATACACGATGTCCGCGACGGCGGGCACCTCGGCGTCCGCGCCAAGGCGGTCCAGGGCAGCGCGGATCTGGTCCAGCCGTTCCAGGCGGTGCTGGCGGTAGGCGCGCGCGACGGCCGCCAGCGAAGGAAGCATGGGGCCGTGGGCCGGCAAAACTGTGGCCTCCCCGATGGCTTCGAGCCGGTCCAATGACGTGAGGTAGTCCCCCAGGGTGCCGTCAGGGTAGTCCAGCACGGTGGTGCCGCGGCCAAGAATCGTGTCGCCGGTCAGCACCGAACCGTCTTTACCGTCTTCGGGGAGGCAGAAACACACTGAATCCGAGGTGTGTCCGGGCGTGGCAACCACCTCGATCGCCACCCCGGCGGCCAGGATCGTTTCGCCGTCCTGCAGGGGCTGACCGCCGTGGCAGTGCCGGGGATCCAAGGCGCGGACGGGAGCGCCGGTCAGTTCACGGAGCCGGAGCGAGCCCGCCGTATGGTCGGCGTGCCGGTGCGTCACCAGGATGAGTTCCACCGGACCCCGGCTGGCCAAAGCCTGGAGGTGGCCCTCGTCGGCCGGGCCGGGATCCACCACCACCGAACCAGTGGATCCGGCCGCTGAAATCAGGTACGAATTCGTCCCTTCAAGGCTCATGGGCCCGGGATTGGGGGCCAGGAGGGACATTGCCAGGGCGCTGCCGGGCTGTGTACCGCTGCTCAAGGTGGAGTTCACCGCACCATCTTCGCACCGGGAGCGGAATAACCGGGACACCAATCCGGGTTATGGCTCCTGAACCCACCGTCTACAGAGAGCGTCCAGACACCCATGAGCACCACACCCAAGATTTCCCTGGCCGAACTCCTGGCAGGCGCCGACGCCGCAGGCCATGACCATGCTGCGACGGAGAAGAACAGCGGACTCCAGCACATCCACAACCACGCAACGGGCAGCATCGTCTGGTTCCCCACGTGGAAGAAGTTCCGCGAGACCACTGACTGGAGCGAAACGGTGGAGGGTGTCGCCGAGGATTTCCGTTCCGGTTCAGCTCCTGCGGAAGAGTGGGCCACCGCGTTGCTGGCTGACGACCTGGCCGCACTCCTGGAACGCGCGGCGGCCTCCAGCGACGCGAACATCTTCGTCCAGGACAACCTCACCCACCACCTGACCCGCACCTGGGCCGTGGGCGACGCCGTCGCGAAGGCTGCGGGGAAGGATCTGCCCAGCGGCACCACCACGCCTGCTGTCTTTGCCGGCTACCCCTACGACGTCTACGCGCAGGACGGCGGGGCGTTCGCGACGGCACTCTGGAACGACGTCATCGATGCCCGCCGCAACCGTGCACTGGCTGATGAAGCAGCCCGCAAGGCCCTGAAGCCGGTCTCCCGCAAGGCACTCAAGAACGCCGCCCGAAAGGCCGCCCGCCGCTGATCCTGCTGCTTAGGCCAGGCGGGTCAGCCAGCCGTGGATGTCCGGGACGGTGCCGGTCTGGATACCCAGCAGCTGCTGGCGGATGGCCATGGTGGTCTCCCCCGCCTTGGCGTCTTCGCTGCCGATGAACTCGGTGGCATCCTTTAGCACGCCGATGGGGGTGATGACGGCGGCCGTACCGCACGCGAAGACCTCCGTGATCTCGCCTGAGGCCACTCCGTCACGCCACTCATCCAAGGTGATCTTGCGCTCGGTGACCGCGCGGCCCATGTCCTTGGCCACCTGCATCACGGAGGAGCGTGTGACGCCTTCAAGGATGGTGCCGGTCAGTGCTGGGGTCACCAGCGATCCGTCCTTCATGACGAAGAAGACGTTCATACCGCCGAGTTCCTCGACGGCGTCGTCATTGAACTGGTCCAGGAACAGCACCTGCTTGCAACCGTTGGCTTCGGCTTCCTGCTGGGCGATGAGGGAGGCAGCATAATTGCCGCCGCACTTGGCCGCCCCGGTGCCGCCGCGCCCGGCGCGGGCGTACTCGCGGGAGATCCAGATGGATACAGGCTTCAGTTCCCCACCGAAATAGTTGCCGGCCGGAGATGCGATGACGCGGAAGGACACTTCCCGCGCAGCACGGACACCCAAAAACGCCTCCGTGGCGATCATGAACGGGCGCAGGTAGAGGGCCTCGCCGTCACCGGAAGGGACCCATTCCCTGTCCACTGAAACGAGTTCACGGATGGCACCGAGGAAGTATTCAACGGGAAGCTCCGGCAGGGCGAGCCGGCGGGCAGACTTGTTGAGCCGCGCGGCATTGGCCTCGGGGCGGAACGTCCAGATGGAGCCATCTGCGTGCCGGTATGCCTTGAGCCCTTCGAAGATCTCCTGGCCGTAGTGCAGCACCGCCGCCGACGGGTCCAGGGAGATGGGCCCGTAGGCTTCAATGCGGGGGTTGTGCCAGCCGCCGTCGCCATGTTCGTCGACGCTGTAGTCCACCACCGCGGTGTGGTCGGTGAAGTAATTGCCGAACCCCGGGTTGGCCAGGATTGCTGCACGCTCTTCAGCTGACTTCGGGGTTGCCGAGAGCTGCTGGTTGAATTCGACGCCATGGGCAGTCTGAGTCATGGTTCCTCCACGATCGGCTGCCCTCAGAGGCCGTTCAGCGTTGAACAGCAGGGCAGCATTTGGTGATTCGAAACAAGCTTACGCCCGTTGGCAGCCCCTGCCGGCCGGGCTACAGTGCGGCGGCGATGGCATCCCCAACAGCACTGGTGGAGCGGGCACCGCCGTCGCGGGCTTCGACGTCGGCGATCACCGCCGCCTCGATCTTCCGGGCGGCTTCGGTGTAACCGAGGTGATCCAGCAGGAGTGCGGCGGAAAGGATAGCCGCGGTGGGGTCTGCTTTCTGCTGTCCGGCAATGTCCGGAGCGGACCCATGGACCGGCTCGAACATGGACGGCGCCGTGCGGTCCATGTTGATGTTGCCGGAGGCTGCCAGGCCTATGCCGCCGGTAATCGCTGCGGCCAGGTCAGTGAGGATGTCACCGAAAAGGTTGTCTGTGACGATGACGTCGAAGCGTGCCGGGTCGGTGACCATGAAGATGGTCGCCGCATCAACGTGCAGGTAGTCGTGGGTGACCTCCGGGAATTCCTGCGCCACGGCCTCGACTGTTCGCTTCCACAGGTGGCCTGCATAAACCAGCACATTGTGCTTGTGCACCAGTGTCACGTGCTTGCGGTCGCGGGCGCTGGCGCGGCGGAACGCATCGCGTACCACCCGCTCCACGCCGTGTGCCGTGTTGAGCGAGACCTCGGTGGCCACTTCGTGGGGCGTGCCCGCACGGAGGCTTCCGCCGTTGCCAACGTAGGGCCCCTCGGTACCTTCACGGACCACGATGAAATCGATTTTTCCCGGGTTGGCCAGCGGGCTGCCCACTGTGCCGTACAGCTTCGAGGGCCGCAGGTTCACGTAATGGTCAAGGCTGAAGCGGAGTTTAAGGAGCATCTCCCGCTCGATGACGCCCGAAGGGATCCGCGTATCGCCAGGGGCGGCACCCACCGCGCCGAAGAGGATGGCATCCCTGGTCCGCAGGTCGGCGAGGATCCCGTCCGGAAGTGTCTCGCCGGTGGCCAGCCAGTGCTCGGCGCCGAGCTTGTAGTGCGTCTGCTCGAGCACAACGCCTTCGGCTGCCACAGCCTTTTCAAGGACCTTCAGTGCCTCGGCTATGACTTCCGGGCCGATGCCGTCACCGGGAATGACAGCGAGATTTATCGTCGATGCGCTCATGGTTCCAGCGTAGCCAAGCCATCCACATACTGGTCAAGTCGTCTCACAATTCGAACATAGGGCGCCGCCGCGAGGCTGGTTCATGCGAGCGGGGCTGGTTCAAGCGGCTGGCGATGCGGCCACCACAACATTGGTGCCCCACAGGTCATCCGTGTAGCAGGAGATCAGCACCAGCCGGCCCGGCGTGATTTCCCAGATCGGACTGTCTTTGAGGCTGGACTTCTCGTACGTGGTGACGGAGTCAACCCGGTATTGGACTGCACCGGCGGATGTGACCACCGTGAGGAGGTCGCCGGCGACGGCCTGGGTGCTGAGCCGGTTGAAGGGCGCCTCGTAATCCTGCCAACTGTGACCCACCACGTAGGTGGTGTTCCGGGAATCGGCACCAGGCATACCGTACGGCGTCAGCCAGTATCCATCCATCGTGGCAGGCGGGACGATGGTCTGGTCAACCACGCCGGAGGTGGCCGGCTCGAGCGGCAGTATCGGAACGTCAATTTCTGCTGCGGGATAAATGAGACGCTCCGGCGGGGCCGCAGGTGGACCCGAAAATACGGGAACCTGCGGTGTTCCGGCGGCAGGCGTTGCAGGCGCCGCCTGCACAGTTGCCAGCGCCAAGGCTGAGGCGGCAGGCCGGGGATCCTCCAGCGGAGCGTTGTGCTGTCCCGCGTCACCGGCCATGGGCAGGATCGTGAAGGCAAGAAATGCCAGGACACCGCACACGAGCACGGCGGCCAGGGCTTTGCGGGCATGGCCAATGCGCAGGGACCATGCACCCTTCGGGCACGGCTCCTGCGCATCGGTTCGCCCAGTAACTGGCTGTTCGTCAGTCAACTGCGTTCTCCAGGCGTTTGAGCTGACTCCTGTTACTCGGTACGCGCCCTCCGTACTGCAATGACCATGCCGGCCAGCAGCATGGCTGCCAGTCCACCGAACCACGGAGGAACACCAGCTCCCGGGTCAGTGACTGCAGTCTGGACGTTGAAGCCCGGGTTGTTGGCAACCACAGCTCCGGGTCCCGCAACTGCCCCGCCCGGAGCCGGCGTCACCGCACCGGGCACCACCGGTGTAACTCCTGGCGGTGTCACAGCTCCACCAGGTGTCTCACCGGGCGGCACAACTGGCGGGACTACCTCGGGCACATCGGCTGCCTTGCAGTCGTTGTTGTAGATAGCCTTGCCATGATCCGTCCAGTTCTGTCCCTCAGGCTTCACGTCACCCTTGTTCGGCGGGATGATGTCCTCGGTGTGCTGGTGGTTGGCATTGGCGTGGCCATTGAGCCCGTGCAGGTCAATGGTTACCACCACGTAGGGGTTCTTCTCGGACCCGGTGGCGTGGCAGATGGTGATTTTTTCGTGGTCATCGTTCCCGTGGCCGCCCCCGCCGGGAGGTTTGACCGCTCCACCGGGCTTCACGCAGCCGGCGTTCCACCAGTCCACCTTGTCCAGGTTGCTGCCATCCTTCAGGACGGAGTTCCTCGGGATAATGTCTTCCGAGAGCTGGTGGTTGGCGTTACCGTGGCCGTGGAGGCCGTTGACGTTCATGGTGATCTGAACGTAAGGGTTGGTTGATGAGCCCGTGGCATGGCAGATGGTGACCATTTCGCCACCACCGCCCGGGGATTCCGTTGGGGATGCGTTTGCTGCGGCTGAGGTACCCAGCAGGGCCAGGCTTGTCGCCCCTAGTACGGCAAGGATCCGTTTCATTTCCGTCTCCATTCAGTGTCTGAACCAAACTGATCAGACATGTGGAAAAACGGCGCCCCGACGCAAGGGCGAAAATGGCAAACAGACAGCATCGGAGCGACGGTTCTCCCAGATGCGAATCATCAGTTTGCTAACCCCATAAGGCTATGCAGGGGCAGCACCTGTGTCCCGAGTACCCGCTACCCGCATTCCGGAGCAATCCGTACTGGCCCTCACCGGACCGTACTCACTCCGCGTACCAAACAAGCACTCCCGTAAGAACTACCTAAGCTTCGGCCGGTTCCTCGTACTTGGGGAACACGGGGGCAGGTGCCGGCAGGGCGGTCCCCGGAACGATCGGCGTCGTGAGCGCCGAGAACTGGCGTGCCCCGCCGTCGGGCTGGCCGAGCGTATCCAGCAGGGCAGCAGTTGCGGTGGGCATCACCGGCTGCGCCAGGATCGAGACTATCCGCAGCACCTCGAGGGTCACGTACAGCACCGTGTTCATGCGTTCGACGTCGGTCTTCCGCAGGACCCAGGGGGCCTGCTCGGCAAAGTAGGCGTTGGTGTCCCCCAGGACGCCCCAGATCGCCTCGAGGGCGCGGCTGAATTCCTGCTTCCCGAAGGCAGCCCTGGCAGTCTCCAGCAACCCGCCCGCCTGCGCCAGGATGGCGGTGTCCTCAGCGGTGAAAGTGCCCGGTACCGGGACCACGCCGCCGCAGTTTTTCGCCACCATGGACAGCGATCGCTGCGCCAGGTTCCCGAAGTTATTGGCCAGGTCTGAGTTCATGCGCCCCACGATTGCCTCGTGGTTGTAGCTGCCGTCCGCGCCGAAAGGGACCTCGCGAAGGAAGAAGAACCGCACCTGGTCAAGGCCGTACTGCTCCACGAAATCGGCCGGAGCCACCACATTGCCCAGGGACTTGGACATCTTCACGCCGTTGTTGTTAAGGAAACCGTGAATCATGACCCGCTTGGGCAGCTCGATTCCGGCACTCATCAAAAACGCGGGCCAGTAGATGGCGTGGAAGCGCGAGATGTCCTTGCCGATGATGTGGACGTCGGCGGGCCAGTACTTTTTGAACTGGCCGGATTCCACGTTCGGGTAGCCAACACCTGTCAGGTAATTGGTCAGCGCGTCCACCCACACGTACATGACGTGTTTGTCGTTGCCGGGAACCGGAACGCCCCAGTCGAAGGTGGTGCGGCTGATGGACAGATCCTCAAGGCCGCGCTTGACGAAGCTGATGACCTCGTTGAAGCGGTACTGCGGGGCACCGAATTCAGGCTGGGCTTCGTAGAGCGCCAGGAGCCGGTCCTGGTAGGAGGACAGCCGGAAGAAGTAACTCTCCTCGGCGGTCCAGGTGACCTCGGTGTCCGTTTCCTTCGAATAGCGCACGCCGTCGTCCTTGACCACGGTGTCGTCCTCGACGTAGAAAGCTTCATCCCGGACGGAGTACCAGCCCTCATATTTGGACAGGTAGATATCCCCGTTGGCTTCCATCTTTTTCCAGATGGCCTGCGACGCCGCGTAGTGGTCAGCGTCCGTGGTCCGGATGAACCTGCTGTAGGTAATGCCGAGCGCGGCGTGGGCACCCTTGTAGACCTCCGCATTGCGGTCCACGAGTTCCTTGGGCGTGATGCCTTCTTTTTCGGCCGCCTGGGCGATCTTCATGCCGTGCTCGTCCGTGCCCGTCAGGAACATCACGTCGAAGCCGTCGAGCCGTTTGAAGCGCGCCATGGCGTCGGCGGCTATGTACTCGTAGGCGTGCCCGATGTGCGGCACCCCGTTGGGGTAGGTGATGGCCGTGGTGATGTAGAACGGGGTTTTCTCTGGAGCGCTCACGTGCGGACGGTACCTTTGGTGCGGAGGGACAGGCTAGATCAGTTCAGTCAGCGTATCGCTCAGGCGGACCAGTTCGTGGTCATGTGAAGCGACCAGCACTGCGATTCCGTCTGAGGTGGTGTCCTTGAGAATGCTGATGATGCGGTTGGCGGAGGCCCGGTCAAGGCTGGCGGTGGGCTCATCCACCACGAGGACGCGCGTACCCAGGATCAGGGCACGGGCGATCGCGACGCGCTGGCGCTCACCGCCGGAGAGCTGGGCCGGCCGGTGCCGCATGCGGCGGCCCAGTCCAACCAGGTCCAGGAGGTCCTTGGCCATATCGCGGCGCTGGTCAACTTCACCGTCCGGGACGGCCGGCAGCAGGACGTTCTCCAGCGCGCTCATGCCGTCGATCAGGGCACCGCCCTGGTCCACGTATCCGATCAGTGCCCGACGGCGGTCGGCGATTTCGTCGTCGCCCATGCTTTCGAGGGAGTCACCCTCCCAAAAGACGCGGCCCGATGTCGGCAGCGTCAGACCCGCGCCGACGGTCAGGATGCTGGTCTTGCCGGAGCCGCTTCGGCCCGCCACACAGTGCATCTCGCCGGCGTGCAGGGTCAGGTCGAAACCCTCGACAACGCTGACCGCCTCGGCTCCGCCTTTGCCGCCGCCGTAGCGGATGGTGATGTCGCTCAGCTCCAGCGGCGTGCCGTGGTCCGCTGATTTGACGATGGTGTTGGCGCGGGTCTGCAGCGGCACCTCAACCGAGCCGGACCTCCGGCTCCGGTGAACATTCGTCTCGTTTGTCATTGGACCACTTTCGTTGCAATCGGTATCCAGCAAAGTACAGCCACCAGGCCGGCGACTCCGGCCCACAGCGCGGCATAGGGGGCAAGGAGCAGCCCGATGCCCAACGCCCCGAGGACGCCCAGCGGCAGGGCAACCGTGCCCACGAGCGCGTTTTCGAACAAACGGACCTGACGGAGCATATCCGGGTTCCAGCCCATGGCTTCGAGGATGCCCAGGTACTGGCGTTTGGCGTTCAGCTCAAACCGGCCGGTGACCAGCGTCAGGATCAGCCCCACCAGTACCCCGGCCAGGGCCAGCAGCATGCTGGGCAGGGCGATGCTGGCCGCGGCCAGGCCGCTGAGCGCACTCGCGCCCGCTGCCCGCGGGATGTCGATCAGGAGTGCCACGAGGCCACCGACCGCTGCACCGAACACGCCCACGGCCACGGCCAGGGCCAGGCTGTTGAATTTGTTGGTGCTGAGCTGCCGGTTGGCGAAGGTCAACGGTGAGTCGACCGGGATCAGCCGTTCGTCATGCTGTGGTTCCTGGTCCACCACGTCCCTGTGGCGCAGCTGCTGGGCGGCGAAGAACGCCGCCGCAGCGTAGAGGACCAGCACGGAAGCGGAAACGATGGCGGTGACCAGGCTCCAGCTCACAACGCTCAGGACGATGCCGGCGACTGCCAGCAGGGCCGCGCCAACACCGAATTCCTCAAGTACCCAGTTCCGGATTTTCCGCTGGGTCCAGCCCATGGCCCGCAGCGTGCCCGCCTCGCGTTTACGCTTGCGGATGTAGCTGACCGTGGATGCTCCGGTGAGGAGGGCCGCGCCGCAGAGTGTCAGGAACAGCAGCGTGACATTGGTGCCGGTCAAGGAACCGGAGACGGCGTCGGCAGCGTTCTGCCTCACCCATGACTGCTGGACAGTACCCAGCGCGGATTCCTTGCCGGCACCGTCCTTGGAGTAGCCGGGGACAAAGATGCTTGCGTCCTCGCGTGCCGAACCGGCCACCACAGTGGCCTCGAGACCCATTTCACGGATCTCGCCGGCAAGCTCTTCCACGTCAGGCTGGGCTTCCTTCCAGCTGCCGGGCGCCTTGGCCCGGACACGGACGGCATCGATCACTGCGGCGTTGTCCTCATAGCCACGTGCTGCGGCGAGGCCGTAGTAATCCGTGATGGCGCCGGCTGACTGGCTCGCCAGACCGGTGGCACTGAGGGAAGGCTTCAGTTCAGTGCTGGTGACCGCCTTGCCCTCGGCGTCCTTGGTAAGGGTCAGCGGTGTGGGGTCGTAACCACCCAGCGGGAGCCGGTTGACGTCTCCTGCGGCCTGCCCGACGGCGGAGGGATCGAAGGTTCCGTAAACCATGGCCAGCGGTGCCGCGAGCTTCTCACCGGTTTCCAGGTCTTCCCGGTAAGAACGTTCGTCCACGGGTTCGCGCTGGGTCTGGTCCACCGGTGCGCCGTTGGCGCCCTTTTCCGGCAGGCGGTTGACCGTGACCCAGTCACCCGGAACGGCGGTCTTTTCGACTGCCCCGTTCGCTGCGGCGTCGCCGTCGGTGTACTGCGGCGCCGCGGCAAAGTCCGTGCTCCAGGTGGCCGGAGTGTAAAGGCCCTGGTTGAAGTTGCCGGCGCTGCCGAGGAGGCCGGAATGATCGGTGGAGCCGGGCCAGGACAGAGCGAAGGGATCCTTGGACACGAAGGGCAGGTAGTCGTTGCCCAGGGAGCGCGATGCCGTGCCGACTTCCTTCACCACCTTCCCGGCGGCGTCGATCTCCTCGATCTTGACGTTGTACTTGAGGTCCAGTGAAGTGCCGGACCGGACAATCAGGGGAATCGCCTGTGAGTCGGCCGTGAGCTGACCGTTGCGCTTCGCCTGCTGATACTGGGTCATCAGCGGTGCCCAGTACTTCAGCTTGACGCCGAGGAAGTCGGGGCCTTCCTCAAGCTCGTCCATGCTGATGCCGTTGGTGAAAAGGCTTTCGAAGTGCCGGCCGATAGCACCGGCGTTGCGGGCGTCGGCGGGCGGGGCCTTCTCAAGCGGTGCGAGGAAGTCCCCTGCCGCACCAAGCAGCGCCCGTTCGGAGACGGGGTCGACGGCGACCACTGACTCCGTCACTTCGGGCGAGAGCGGCAGGGAGACCGAGAGGTTGAAGAGGTTGTGTTCGGAACCGCCGGCAGGCGCGGGGAACTTGATGCCTGTCTCGCCCGCGGGAGCGGCGATCCGGATGCTGGTGCCGCCAACGGACTGCTCTTCGACGAGGCGGGCCTTGCCGAGGGTGCCCTCGGCGCTGGACTTGAACAGGGTCTGCTCGGAGACGCCGTCCGTGCTCACGGCGCTGGCGGTCAGCCGGTACTTCTTGGCGGCGTCGGTCAGTACGGACTCAGCTGCGGGCCATTTCGCGGGCTCGGTGGCCCCGGCAGCCTGATCGGTGGTGGCGGTACCGGCCAGGCCGGAGTTGTAGCCGAGGTAGTCCATGGCGTCGAGCCGTGGGGCTTCCAGGTTCTGGGTCACGCGTGAAACAAGGCTGATCGGGGCTGCAACCGAGGTTCCGGTGAGCTTCCGGATGGCTTCGAGCTGGTCAAAGCTGATCCCGCCCCCGCCGTTCGCGATCTCCGGCTGCATCAGCGCGCCGGAGCCTGCCGTGGCCTGCACGAGGACGTCGTAGAGCCCCCGCGAGTTCTCATCCACCGTCCTGTTAAGTGCGGCCTGAGACTGGCCTTGGACGAGGACCGACAAGCACATGGCTGCGATCAAGATGGCCGCGGTCAGCAGCAGCACTTTGCTTCTGATGAACCTCTGGACGGCGTTCATTGAGCTCCCTGAAACCTGGATTGCGTGCGCACACATGAGTCTGCCCCGAGACGGGCAGCGGCGATTAGCCGGTTAGTGTGCGAAAGGTGATGGCCGGCCTGCCGGCTGGGCCCGGACCGGGACCCAACCACTTTAAGCAGACCGGCCAATCATACGTGGCTCGATGCGGACGCGCCCAAGCGGGGCGTGCCGCCCGGCGTTTCTTAGTCCTCGAGGTCCACTTCGCGGACCATCTCGGCGCCGATGCCTGCCTTGATGGCATCCAGTACCTGCTGGGGAACGGAGCTGTCGATGGTGAGCAGGGCGAGCACCTGGCCGCCCTCGTCCTGGCGCGCCACCTGCATGCCGGCAATGTTGATGTTGTTCATGCCGAGGATGTGACCGATGGTTCCGATCACACCCGGCCTGTCGGCGTAGGAAACAACAACGAGGTGTTCGCTGATGGGGATTTCGAGCTCGAAGCCATTGATTCCCACCAGCTTCTGGACCTGCTTGGGTCCTGTCAGGGTGCCGGCGACGGAAATCTGCGTGCCGTCGCTGAGGGCTCCGCGCAGGGTGAGGAGGTTGCGGTAGGACTCCGTGTCCGGGGTGGTGATCAGGCGGACGTTGATGCCGCGCTGCTCGGCGATGACCGGGGCGTTGACGTAGGAGACCTGTTCGGTCACGACGTCAGCGAAGATCCCCTTCAGTGCTGCGAGCTCGAGCACCTTGACGTCAAGGGACGAGATTTCCCCGGCCACCTCGACGTCGAACTGGGTCAGGGAAGCGTGGGTCAGCGCGGTGAAGATGCGTCCCAGCTTTTCGATCAGCGGAATGCCGGGGCGGACGTCGGGGGCGATCACGCCGCCGGCCACGTTCACTGCATCCGGAACGAGTTCGCCGGCCAGTGCCAGGCGCACGGATTTGGCGACTGAGACGCCGGCCTTTTCCTGGGCCTCATCGGTGGACGCGCCGAGGTGCGGGGTGACCACCACGTTGTCCAGCTTGAAGAACGGCAGGTCCGTGCTGGGCTCTTTGGAGAAGACGTCAACGCCGGCACCTGCGATCTCGCGGTCCTGGAGGGCTGTAAAGAGTGCTTCTTCGTCCACCAGGCCGCCACGGGCCACATTGATGACGTACGCGGAGCTCTTCATCTTCTTGAAGGCGTCAGCGCCGAGCATGCCAACGGTTTCGGGGGTCTTGGGCATGTGGATGGTGATGAAGTCCGACTGGGCGAGGAGCTCGTCCAACGTCACCAGCTGCACGCCGAGCTGCGCTGCGCGGGCTGACGTGATGTAGGGATCGTAGGCGAGGATCTTGGTGTCGAAACCCTTAAGCCGGGCGGCAACCAGGGCGCCGATCCTGCCGAGGCCGATGATGCCGATCTTCTTCTCGAACAATTCGATGCCCGTGTACTTGGAGCGCTTCCACTCGCCGTCCTTGAGCGCTGAGCTTGCCTGCGGAATGTGGCGGGCAAGGCTGAGGATGTGGCCAACGGTCAGTTCCGCCGCCGAGATGATGTTCGACGTCGGGGCGTTGACCACCATAACGCCGGCCTGGGTGGCGGCCTTGATGTCAACGTTGTCCAGGCCAACGCCGGCACGGGCGATGACCTTGAGGTTCTTGGCTGCGGCAATGGCTTCGGCATCCACCTGGGTGGCAGAGCGGACCAGGATGGCGTCCACGTCCGCGATGGCGGCGAGCAGCTGGGACCGGTCGGCGCCGTCGGTCTGGCGGATCTCGAAGTCCGGGCCCAGGGCCTCAATGGTGGCGGGCGAAAGTTCTTCGGCGAGCAGTACTACGGGTTTTGACACGGCTGATCCTCTGCGTTGCAGTCCTTGGGATGGAACAAGTCTAGGCCGACGGAAAGGCCGGGCTCACATTGTTAAGTGTGAACCCGGCCTCTCTGTCGTTATATGCAGGGCTTCCCTGAGGTCCGCCCGGCGGTTGTCCTAGCGGGCTACGGAGCCTTCGGTGTAGTCGTCGCTGGTCTTGATCCAGGAGAACAGCTTGCGCAGTTCGCGGCCGGTGGCCTCGATCGGGTGGTCTTCACCCTTCTTGCGCAGTGCGGCGAACTCGGGTCCGCCGGCGTCCTGGTCGTCGATGAAGCGCTTTGCGAAGGTGCCGTCCTGGATGTCCTTCAGGACAGCCTTCATGTTTTCCTTCACCTCGGGGGTGATGACGCGCGGGCCGGAGACGTAGTCGCCGTATTCGGCGGTGTCCGAGACACTCCAGCGCTGCTTGGCGATGCCGCCTTCCACCATGAGGTCAACGATGAGCTTGAGCTCGTGCAGGACCTCGAAGTAGGCAACCTCCGGCTTGTAGCCGGCCTCGGTGAGGGTTTCGAAGCCGTACTGGATCAGCTGCGAAGCGCCGCCGCAGAGGACAGCCTGCTCGCCGAAGAGGTCGGTTTCAGTCTCTTCGGTGAAGGTGGTTTCGATGACGCCTGCACGGGTGCCGCCAATGGCCTTGGCGTAGGACAATGCCAGTTCCCGGGCCTTGCCGGAAGCGTTCTGCTCCACGGCGATAAGGTCGGGGACGCCGCGGCCGGCTTCGAATTCGCGGCGGACAATGTGGCCCGGGCCCTTGGGGGCTACGAGGGCTACGTCCACGTCTGCCGGCGGCTGGATGTAGCCGTAGCGGATGTTGAAGCCGTGGCCGAAGAACAGGGCGTCGCCGGCCTGCAGGTTGGGGGCAATGTCGTCGGCGTAAACGTGGCGCTGGACCTGGTCCGGGGTGAGGACCATGATGAGGTCGGCCTCGGCAACGGCTTCGGCGACATTGAGGACGCGCAGGCCCTCGGCTTCTGCCTTGGCACGGGACTTGGAGCCTTCCTTGAGGCCGACGCGGACGTCGACGCCGGAGTCGCGCAGGCTCAGGGCGTGGGCGTGGCCCTGGGATCCGTAACCGATGACGGCAACGGTGCGGCCCTGGATGATCGACAGGTCGGCGTCGTCGTCGTAGAACATTTCAGTCACTTTGGGTGTCTCCTTTTGAGTGGATTCTCGGGTCTAACAGTCTGTTGTGTTGCGGTACTGCACGGGCTGTGTGCTGCGCTAGGCGCTGCGCAAAGCCCTGTCACTCATGGAGCGGGATCCCCGTCCAACGGCCAGGGTGCCGGACTGCACAATTTCGCGGATGCCGAATGGCTCAAGCACTGAGAGCAGAGCGGTGAGCTTTTCGGGGTGGCCTGTTGCCTCAATGACTACTGAGTCTGTGGAGACGTCAACCACTGAAGCGCGGAACAGGTCTGCAGCCTGGGTCACCTGCAGACGTGTTGCGGCATCCGCACGTACCTTGACCAGGATGTGGTCTCGCTGTACGGAAGATTCGGGGGTCAGCTCAACGATCTTGATCACGTTGACCAGTTTGTTGAGCTGCTTGGTGACCTGTTCAATGAGGTCACCGTCGGCGTCGACGACGACGGTCATCCGGGACATTCCCGGAACTTCCGTCGGGCCGACGGCCAGGGAGTTGATGTTAAAGGCACGGCGGGCGAACAGGCTCGCAACGCGGGTCAGTACGCCGGGCTTGTCTTCGACCAGAACGGACAGTGTGTGGCGGCTCATGATCAGTCCTCCTCTTCCCATTCCGGGGTCATGTTACGGGCAACCTGGATCTGGTCATTGCTGACGCCGGCGGGCACCATCGGCCACACCATGGAGTCGGGGCTCACCACAAAATCGATGACCACAGGGCGGTCGTTGATTTCGAGGGCTTTCTGGATGGTGGCGTCAATGTCCTCGTCACGCTCACACCGGAACGAAGCACAGCCGTAGGCCTCGCCAAGCTTGACGAAGTCAGGGATCCGGACTGTTTCATGGCCGGTGTTGAGGTCCGTGTTGGAGTAGCGGCCCTCGTAGAAGAGGGTCTGCCACTGCCGGACCATTCCCAGCGAGGAGTTGTTGATGATGGCAACCTTGATGGGAATCTTGTTGATGGCGCAGGTGGCCAGTTCCTGGTTGGTCATCTGGAAGCAGCCGTCGCCGTCAATGGCCCAGACCACGCGGTCCGGCTCCCCCACCTTGGCACCCATGGCCGCGGGAACCGCGTAGCCCATGGTGCCGGCACCGCCCGAGTTGAGCCAGGCGTGCGGGCGCTCGTACTTGATGAACTGGGCGGCCCACATCTGGTGCTGGCCCACACCGGCAACGTAGATGCCTTCCGGCCCGGTCAGGGCACCGATGCGTTCGATAACGCGCTGCGGCGCCGTCAGTCCGTCATCCGGCTCGGTCCAGCCCAGCGGGTAGGTTTCCTTCAGGTTGTTCAGGAAGGCCCACCACGTGGTGAGGTCCGGCGTGCCGGCTGCCTCGAACTGCTGGCGGACGGCTTCGGTGAGCTCGGGAATGATTTCCTTGACCGATCCGACGATCGGCACGTCCGCTGTCCGGTTCTTGGAGATTTCGGCGGGATCAATGTCCGCGTGGATCACCTTGGCGTTCGGTGCGAAGGATTTCAGGATGCCGGTCACGCGGTCATCGAAGCGGGCTCCGAGGGTGATCAGGAGGTCCGACTGCTGCAGCGCCGTAACCGCCGAAACGGTTCCGTGCATGCCCGGCATACCCACGTGCTGCGGGTGGGAGTCCGGGAACACGCCGCGTGCCATCAGGGTGGTGACCACGGGCGCGCCGGTGAGTTCCGCGAGTTCCCGCAGTTCCACGGAGGCATGGGCTTTGACCACGCCGCCGCCCACGTACAGGACCGGCTTGCTGGCCGCCGCGATCAGTTTGGCTGCCTCACGGACCTGCTTGTTGTGTCCACGGGTGACCGGGCGGTAGCCGGGAAGGTCGATCTTCGGTGGCCAGGAGAAGGTCATCTGCCCCTGCTGGGCGTCCTTCGCCACGTCCACCAGCACGGGGCCGGGACGTCCGGTGGAAGCCAGGTGGAAGGCCTCCGCCATGACATGCGGGATGTCATTGGGGTTGGTCACCAGGAACGAATGCTTGGTGATGGGCATGGTGATGCCCACGATGTCGGCTTCCTGAAAGGCGTCGGTGCCGATCACTCCACTGGAGACCTGGCCGGTGATGGCCACCAGCGGAACGGAATCCATGTGGGCATCCATGATGGCGGTGACGAGGTTGGTGGCACCTGGGCCGGAGGTGGCGATGCAGACGCCCACCCGTCCGGTAACCATGGCATAGCCTTGCGCGGCGTGGCCGGCTCCCTGTTCGTGACGGACCAATACGTGGTTCATGTTGGAGGCCATCAAGGGGTCATAGGTAGGCAGGATCGCGCCACCGGGCAAACCAAAAATATCGTCGACGCCGAGTTCTTCGAGCGAGCGGACAATAGCTTCTGAACCGGTCATCACCGTCGGGGGTACAACGTTGTTCGGTCCAAGGACAGGAGAGAGCGCGGCAAGTTCGACGACGGCGTCAGCCGTTCGGTCGGTACGGTCCGGAGCCTTGGGGGCTCCAGCGGACTTTGTAGCCATCAGCGAGGGGCTGATTGGCGATCCTTTGCTCATCGGACTCTTCCTTGTGGATCATCTGTGGTTCTGTCGAAACTGCGGAAATAAAAAAACCCCTCAGCCTGGCGGCTTTTCGAGGGGTTGCGCGTGACTGTTCGTTACCAGTGGAGGCTATGGAGCCACGCGCTTGGTAAGGACGACTACTGCTTCTGCAGCGGCGCAGCTTGTAACGAATGCAATCATGCGTTCAGTTTTCCCTCTGGTGGAAAGCGTGTCAACGAAGCGATACGTGATCTCACCATGTGGACGTCATTGTCCACGGGCCGGGCGCGGCTTTCCGCGCCCGGCCGTCAATCGTTGCGGTGCTACCCGCAGTATGCGCCGGTGGAGGCGCTGTGCACCAGCTTGGCGTACTTGGCGAGAACGCCCTTGGTGAACTTGGCAGGCAGTGGCTCCCAGCCGATCTTCCGGGACTCGAGCTCGGCCTCGTCCACCAGCAGGTCGAAGCTGCGGGCTGCGATGTCCACGCGGATCCGGTCGCCGTCCTGGACGAAGGCGATGGGGCCGCCGTCCACAGCTTCCGGGGCAACGTGGCCGATGCACAGGCCCGTGGTGCCGCCGGAGAAACGGCCGTCGGTCAGGAGCAGGACGTCCTTGCCCAGCCCGGCTCCCTTGATGGCACCGGTGATGGCGAGCATTTCACGCATGCCAGGTCCGCCCTTGGGACCTTCGTAGCGGATGACCACAACGTCACCGGCCTTGATGGCTCCGTTGTCCAGGGCGTCCAGGGCGCCCTGCTCGCGCTCGAACACGCGGGCAGTTCCTTCGAAGACGTCGGCATCGAAGCCGGCGCTCTTGACGACGGCGCCTTCCGGGGCCATGGTGCCGTGGAGGATGGTGATGCCGCCGGTTTTGTGGATCGGGTTGTCCAGTGCACGGAGGATCTTGCCGTCGAGGTCAGGCGGGTTGATCGCCTCAAGGTTTTCGGCGACGGTTTTGCCGGTGACGGTGAGGCAGTCGCCGTGCAGCAGGCCGGCGTCGAGCAGTGCACGCATGATGACCGGCACGCCGCCGATCTTGTCGACGTCGGTCATGACGTAGCGGCCGAAGGGCTTCAGGTCGCCCAGGTGCGGAATTTTGTCGCCGATGCGGTTGAAGTCCTCGAGGGTGAGCTCCACTTCGGCTTCGCGGGCGATGGCCAGCAGGTGCAGCACGGCGTTGGTGGAGCCACCGAAGGCCATGGTGACGGCAATGGCGTTCTCGAAGGCCTTCTTGGTCATAATGTCGCGGGCGGTGATGCCGAGGCGCAGCAGGTTCACCACGGCTTCGCCTGACTTGCGGGCGAACTCATCACGACGGCGGTCTGCCGAGGGCGGAGCGGCGGAGCCCGGCAGGGACATGCCCAGCGCTTCGCCGATGCAGGCCATGGTGTTGGCCGTGTACATGCCGCCACAGGCGCCTTCGCCCGGACAAATGGCCTTTTCGATGCGTTCCAGGTCCCCGAGGCTCATTTTGCCCGCAGCGCAGGCGCCGACGGCCTCGAAGGCGTCAATGAGGGTGACTTCCTTTTCGGAGCCGTCCTCGAGCTTGACCCAGCCGGGCATGATGGAGCCCGCATAAAGGAAGACGCTCGCCAGATCCAGGCGGGCGGCTGCCATCAGCATGCCGGGGAGGGATTTGTCGCAGCCGGCCAGCAGGACCGAGCCGTCAATCCGCTCGGCCTGCATCACGGTTTCCACGGAGTCGGCGATGACTTCGCGGGATACCAGGGAGAAGTGCATGCCCTCATGGCCCATGGAGATTCCGTCGGAGACAGAGATGGTGCCGAACTGCATGGGAAACCCGCCGCCGGCGTGGACGCCCTCTTTGGCGCCTTGGGCCAGCCGGTTCAGGGAAAGGTTGCAGGGAGTGATTTCATTCCATGAACTCGCAACGCCGACCTGGGGTTTGGCGAAGTCGTCGTCCCCCATTCCGACCGCCCGGAACATGCCGCGCGCGGGGGCTGCATGGATTCCGTCGGTGACAACCCGGCTTCGGGGTTTGATGTCGATCTTGTTCTCGGTTGCGATCTGGGTGTCCTCACTCATGGGTGAAAGTCTATGGCTCCGAAGGAGGGCCCAAGGACCGTCACGGCCCTGTTAAGCAGAAAATGCCGCATATTTCGATCAAATGCTGGACGAGCGTCTCAAATGTTGAGACACCGCGCGTGGCCTACCGGCCGTTTAAGCCTGAAAAGACGTACCGGCAGGCGGCTGAGGGCCCCTTTGGCGGCGCACCGGCCAGAACCTAGACAGCCGCAATGGCGCCGACGTACCGTCAGGGGAACGGCAACCCCGCCATTCGTACTGAAGGGTCCCGCTATGGATTTTGTCTTCTGGATTATCGTCATCGTGCTCCTGGCCGGCCTTGTGTGGTGGCTCCTGAACCGCAACAAGTCCTCGAAGGCCGGCGGTGCGGTGCCACCCCGGGCAGAAGGCGGGCTCTCGGGCGGCAGCGCGGCGGCATCAGCGGCTGCGGCAGGAACGGCCGGGATTCCCGGCGCGGCAGGTTTTGGCACTCCAGCCGAACCGGAAGCCCCCACGACGGCGGACGAGACGCGGGAGCCGGGCCGCACCGCTGGCCACGAGACGCCTGCAGCGAGCCCGGAGGCCGTTGACGAACCAGCAGGCGATGACGGGCACAGCGAACGCGCACAGCCGGTGGCCGTTGAACCGGTACACCGCCTGGAACCGCGGAGCGTTGAGCCTGAGCTGGATGCAGGAACCGGCCCGGCAACTACACATGGTGCCAGCGCTATGACTGATGTCCCGGGTACCGTCACCGGTGCGAGCCATGCGTCCACTGCGCCGGAGGAGGACCCTGCGTCCGAGAAGGGCGCCGCGTCCGAGAAGGGCGCCGTGTCTGAGGCGGCCGGCCAGGACGAGTGGGAGACCCAGTGGTCGGAGGCTGACGGCTCCGCCCACGCAGCCACGCACCGGCCGGCAGCCCGCGAAACACCAGGCGCCGGCGCTCCCCTCTCCGAGGCCCCTCCAGCGGCCGGAGCCTCCTATGTCCACCACCCCGAATACACAGAAGCTCACTCGCCGACGCTGCCCGGAGCTGAAACGGCCGCTGCCGAGGCTGCCGATGAAGCCGGGCAGGCAGAACCAGCCGGACCCGGGACCCGTGTGGCTCCCGGCGGGCACCGTTCCGCTACCGGGACTCCTGATGCCCCTGCCGCGACGCGGCTTCCGGACAGCGCCCCTGAAACGGAAACCTCTGACAGCACCAGGTCATCCGCCGCCGTGGAAACGGCCGCAAGTCACGCGGCCGAGCCACCGGTGACAGCCGCGGACCACGAAGCCGCAGCAGAACCGGCGGGCCATTTGGCAGCGGACCAGCCCTACGGCGAAGGCTCGGCATCACCTGGCCCGGACGGCATCGGGCCCGCGGACTTCGACGTCAAGGGCGATGCCGGGGCGATGGTCTACTACGAAGAGGGGCATGCTGACTATGAGCAGATCAGAGCCGACGTCTGGTTTGAGTCCCCTGCGCATGCGGAGGCAGCAGGGTTCCGCGCGCCCCGCCGTATGCGCCTCTAAAGCTTCCCGCTTTCCTTTCACAGTTTCACCGGCGGCAGCTTCGCCGGGGAGGACGTTGCGCCGGACGTTCAGCATTGCCCTGAGCGTGGCCCTGTTGCTGTCAGGGTGCACAGGTGAGAGTGATGACACCCCGACCGGCAGCAGCACAGAAGCCGGAACGGCATCTGCCGGACCCCTGTCAGTGACAGGACGGCTTGATCTGGAGCTTCAGATCCCCTGGGCAACGGTCTTCCTGCCCAACGGGACGGCCATCATCTCCGAGCGTGATACCGCGCTGCTGAAGGCAGTCCGGGACGGCCGGGCGACGACGGTTGGCAAGGTAGCCGGCGTAGCACCCGCGGGCGAGGGAGGCCTGATGGGACTGGCCCTGTCCCCCGGGTTCGCTGCCGACCGCTATCTCTACCTGTATTTCACGTCCCCGCAGGACAACCGCATTGCCCGCGTGGAGTTGACGGAGCGGCCTGATGGCTCGTTGGCCTTCGGCGACCCGGACGTGATTTTCACCGGTATCCCCAAAGCATCCACGCATAACGGCGGCCGGATCCGGTTCGGCCCCGACGGTTTCCTGTACGTGGGGACGGGCGACTCACAGCGGCGGGAACAGCCACAGGACCCCAACGCCCTCGGCGGGAAAATCCTGCGGCTGACTCCTGATGGGGAACCCGCACCCGGCAACCCGTTCGGCAACGCCGTCTACAGCCTGGGCCACAGAAACGTCCAAGGACTGGCCTGGGATGGCCAAGGCAGGCTCTGGGCCAGCGAATTCGGCCCGGACGTCAACGACGAACTCAACCTCATCGAACCGGGAGCCAACTACGGGTGGCCCGCCGTCACGGGAGCGCCGCACCGGGACGGCTTCAAGGACGCCAAGGTGGTGTGGCCTTCGACGGCGGACTCTTCGCCCAGCGGGCTGGAAATAGTTGGGTCAACCGCTTACCTGGGCGCCCTGCGCGGCCAACGCCTGTGGACCGTCAGCCTGGCGGGCGAAGATGCCAGTGCCCCTGTGGCCTATTTCACACGCGAATACGGCCGGATCAGGGACGTTGTCCGGACGCCTGACGGTGGTTTCTGGGTGCTCACCAACAACCAGAACCCCGATTTTGTGCTGGTTCTGGCACCTGGCGATTGACCCGGCAGTCGACTGGCAGGTCGATTTCACATGGACCGAAAGTTCGTGTAGAGTTTCATGTCGTTGCGGAGATCAACGGGGAAAGAAAAAGCCCGGGAGATCACCACAAAGAGATGCACCTCTAGCTCAATTGGCAGAGCAATTGACTCTTAATCAATGGGTTCCGGGTTCAAGTCCCGGGGGGTGCACCAAGGGAAAAACAGCCTCTGGCAAGCGGAAACGCTGCCAGGGGCTGTTTTGTTGTTCATCAAAACACTGCACGAAAAAGCCGGCACGGCCTCCGCAGAAAACTGCAACGGCCGTCCCGGCTGGACGCGGCGTCCCAGTGGGTCAGGTTCACTAGCCGAGTGGTGCGCGGTCCACCAGGGCACGGGCCGCGGACGAGGAAAACTGGCTGGCCAGCTCCCGGACAACCGCCTGAAGCTCCTGCCGCAGCAGTTCCGGGTCAATGGAAGCGGCCGCAAGCACAGACCGCTCCATCTCTACCGCTGCGACGGCGGCTTCACGGCCACTGTCAGTCAGGGACACCACCTGGCTTCGGCGGTCTGAGGTACTGCGGACCCGCACGATATGGCCGTGGGACTCCAACCTGCTCAGGGTTTTTCCCATGGTCTGCGCCTGGACGCGCACATACTGGGCCAATTGGGCCTGAGTCATGGAGCCTTGCGCAGAGAGTACTTCGATGGCGATCACGCCGGCGTGCGTCAATCCTATGGCGCTCAGTTTTTCGTTCCAGGAATGTTCAACGAGGCGTGCCGCAGTGGACAAGAGGCGCCCAGTGGGCCAGTGATCCATGTCAGGCATACCAGCAAGTATAACCAAGAGCCGGTTCGCGCCTGTTCCTGCGCCTTACTAAACTGTTGTGTCACGCCTGCAACGAGGAGATCAACAGTGGCTGACAGACTATTAACAGGTGACATCGCTCCCGGTTTCACCCTCAAGGATTCTTCCGGCCAGGACATCAGCCTGGCGTCCGGAAACGGCAGCAGCGGCAACGGCAACGGCAACACCATCGTCTACTTCTACCCGGCTGCCTCAACGCCCGGCTGCACCAAACAGGCGTGCGACTTCCGCGACAGCCTGGCGTCCTTCACCTCCGCCGGCTACCGGGTGCTGGGCGTCTCCCCCGACCCCGTCCGGAAGCTTGCCACGTTTGCTGAGAATGAGGCACTGACTTTTCCGGTTCTCTCGGATGAGGACCACGCGGTGGCGGAGGCCTACGGCGCTTGGGGCGAAAAGAAAAATTACGGTAAGACCTATCAGGGGCTTATCCGTTCAACCATCGTTGTGGACGCCAGTGGAAGAGTGGTGCTGGCTCAATACAATGTCAGGGCCACCGGCCATGTGGCCAAACTGCGGCGGGATCTCAAACTGGACGGCTGACGGAACCGGCAAGGGAACGGGCTGACGCCGAACCCCTGGCAGCCGAGGCTACAATGGAAGCTGGCATCCGCCGTCGTGCGTTTCAGAGCCCTGACCGGGTTACCGGGAAGTCCTGAGATACAGCGGCCGCAACTGCCAGGCGCGAGTGGTGGAATTGGCAGACACGCAGGATTTAGGTTCCTGTGCCTTCGGGCGTGGGGGTTCAAGTCCCCCCTTGCGCACAATTGCAAAGTAAAGAGATCCAGGCCTGCCGGCCTGGGTCTCTTTTTGTTTGGGAAAAGAAATCTCCTTTCGTTTACCCATCCGCTTCCGGGTAACAGCCGAATACCCATTGAGACACCAGCCAAGGGCAGGTGCCCAACAGTCGCAAAGAGCCACAGCAGGCAATTCGTCTGCAGCAGGCAATAAACCGGCACAAACAAGGAGAAATTCAATGCAGTCATTCAAGCGCACAACCTTCACCGTCGCAGGCGTTGCAGCTGCAGCCTTGCTCAGCCTCACGGCCTGCGGTGGAGCCTCCACCACCGCCAGCTCAGCAGCTCCGTCCGCCGCCCCGTCAGCGTCCAGCATGGCTCAGTCACCGTCTGCGACTGCCGCAGCGATGGACCCGGCCGCCAACCTGGTGGGCCCCGGCTGTGCTGGCTACGCCGAGCAGGTTCCCACCGGTGCAGGCTCGGTAGCCGGCATGGCACTGGACCCGGTAGCAGTCGCAGCATCCAACAACCCGATCCTCACCACCCTGACGGCCGCCGTTTCCGGAAAGCTGAACCCCAAGGTTGACCTGGTGGATACGCTCAACGGCAGCGAGTTCACAGTCTTCGCCCCGGTGGACGACGCCTTCGCGAAGATCGATGCGGCAACCATCGAAACGCTCAAGACGGACGATGCCCTCCTCAGCAAGATCCTGACCTACCACGTTGTCCCCGGCCAGATCACTCCCGACAAGATCGCCGGCACCCACGCCACAGTCCAGGGCGGTTCCGTAACGGTCACCGGCAGCGGCGACGCACTCATGGTTGACGGCGCCAGCGTGGTCTGCGGCGGCGTCCAGACGGCCAACGCCACCGTCTACCTGATCGACTCGGTGCTGATGCCCAAGTAGTCCCCAGCAAGGCACCGCACGGCCAAAGGCCCGTTCCACCCGGAACGGGCCTTTGGCCTGTAAGGCGAGCGGGGTTCCGGAATGTTCAGGAAGCACCGGGTTGGGTCAACTAGACTGTGTCCTTTGGCCCGCAGTCGGCGGTGCCGGCCGGACAGCCCAGAGGTGATACACGAGTGCCCAGCAGTACATCGCGGCGGACGGTTATCAAGACCGGCGCTGTTTTTATGGCCCTGGGCCTGACCTCCTGCACGGGCAGCCCGTCGCCGTCTCCCACACCATCGACGCCTACGACGACGGCTCCCGGCACGGAGCCTACACAGACATTTACCTTCGGCACGGCATCCCAGCCCCTGGGCCTTGATCCGGCGCTCTCGAGCGATGTGGAAAGCTACCGGATCACCAGGCAGATCCTCGAAGGCCTGGTGGGCGTGGACCAGACCACCGGCAAACCCACCCCGTTGCTGGCCACGGAATGGAACGAATCCGACGAAGGCCGTGCCTATACCTTCAAACTGCGCAGCGGCGTCACCTTCCAGGACGGCACTGCCTTTAACGCCGACGCCGTATGCGCCAACTTCAACCGCTGGTTCGCCTTTTCAGCGGACCTGCGGAGGCAGGCGCCTGGCAGTTCCTTCAAAGGCGTCTTCAAAGCGCACTCGGACGAGGCCGCCCTTTCCATCTTCAAGAGCTGTACCGCCGTGTCCGCTGACACTGTCCGGATTGATCTGACTCAGCGCTTTACCGCATTCCTGCAGGCGCTCACCCTGCCGGCATTTGCCATCGCGTCCCCCGCGGCCCTCAGCGCAGGTACAGCCGACGTCCTGGACCAGAGCCGGAGCGGCAACACCGTCTCCCGTTTCGCCACCAACCCGGTGGGAACCGGCCCGTTCAGCCTTGCCGCGTGGGACGGGGCAAGCGTCCAGTTGGTCACGCACCCGGGTTACTGGGGCGACCGCGGACAGATTTCCACCATCAACTTCGTGACCTACGATCACCCCCAGACGCGCCTTCAGGCGCTGCTGGACGGCAAGATCGACGGTTACGACGCCGTCACCGTGGGCAACTTCGATCAGCTGGTCAAGCGCGGAATGCAGATTGTCCAGCGTGATCCTTTTTCCGTGATGTACCTAGGCATCAACCAGGATGTTCCTGTCCTGCAGAACGAGAAGGTCCGGCAGGCGATAGAGCTGGCGATCGACAAAGACACCCTGATCCGCAAGTTCTTTATCGACAACACGGCCAAGGCGTCGCAGTTCGTCCCGCCCAAGATCAGTGGCTTCAACAACGAGGCACCCGCTCTGGGCCACGACCCGGAAAAGGCCAAAACCTACCTGGCCCAGGGCGGCTACAAAGGCGAGGAACTCAGGTTTTACTATCCGCTCAACGCCACCCGCCCGTACCTGCCCACACCGGAGAAGATCTATGCGGAGCTCAGCCGCCAGCTGACCGCCGTCGGGCTGAACATCAAACCGGTCCCGGTGGACTGGTCCGACGGCTACCTCCAGAAGGTCCAGTCACCCGGGGACCACGCACTGCACCTGCTGGGCTGGAACGGCGCCTATGCCGACGCCGACAACTTCGTGGGGCCGCTGTTCGGCGAAAAGAACGGCGAGTTCGGTTACCAGGACCCGCAGGTGTTTTCCAAGATCAACCGTGCCCGTGGCCTCCCGGCGGGAGATGAGCGTGATGAGCTGTATCACAGCATCAATGCCCAGATCGCGGTGACAGTCCCGGCCGTTCCCATTGCCTTCCCGATCTCAGCCCTGGCACTCTCGGACCGGGTCAGCAACTACCCTGCATCCCCGGTCCTGAATGAAGTTTTCACAAAGGTCCAGCTAAAGTCTTGACGGCCCCGGCCAATTTCAGTATGCAGGCGGTGCGGGGATATTCTGTGACAGCCAGAGCCGCTGCTATCGGAGACTGATTGTGACCTTCATATCCAAGACCCAACATGCCGACGTCGTCCTGATCGGCGGGGGCATCATGAGCGCCACGCTCGGCGCCTTCATCAAGCAGCTTGAGCCGAACTGGACCATCTCCCTGTTCGAACGGCTGGACCAGCCCGGGCTGGAAAGCTCGGATCCGTGGAACAACGCCGGAACCGGCCACGCCGCCCTGTGCGAACTTAACTACACCCCTGCAGCCAAAGACGGCTCAGTGGACCCTGCCAAGGCCGTCCTGATCAACGAGCAGTTCCAGCTGTCCCGGCAGTTCTGGTCCCACCTCGTGGACGAATCCCTCATCGGCTCGCCGAAGGGCTTCATCAACACTGTCCCGCACATGAGTTTTGTGATCGGTGAAAACAACACCAAATTCCTCAAGAACCGCTACGAGGCGCTCAAGTCGCACACGCTCTTCCGCAGCATGGAGTACTCCGAAGACCACGCGCAGATCGCCAAATGGGCTCCGCTGATCGTCAAGGGCCGCGACCGGCAGCAGCGCATCGCGGCCACGCGCGCAGCCGAGGGTACCGACGTCGATTTCGGTGCCCTGACCCGGGAACTGACCACTTACCTCGGAAATAACGGGGTGGAGATCAACTACGGGCATGAAGTCACCGGGATTTCCAAATCATCCGACGGCGGCTGGGACCTCTCCACCAAGCACCCCAGGTCCGGAGAGCACGGCAGGATCAACGCCAAGTTCGTGTTTGTGGGCGCCGGCGGCGGCGCGCTGCACCTCCTGCAGGCGTCCGGCATTCCGGAGAGCAAGGGCTACGGCGGGTTCCCCGTTTCCGGCCAGTTCTTCCGCTGCACGGACGAAAAGCTCGCCGCGCAGCACAGCGCCAAGGTCTACGGCCAGGCTTCGGTGGGCGCACCGCCCATGTCCGTCCCGCACCTTGATACCCGGTACGTGGATGGAAAGCGTTCGCTCCTCTTCGGTCCTTACGCCGGGTTCTCCACCAACTTCCTGAAAAACGGCTCCTACCTGGACCTGCCCTTGTCCATCCGCCCCAGCAACATCATTCCGATGCTTGCCGTGGCCAAGGACAACATGGACCTCACGGCGTACCTCGTCAAGGAGGTCGCCAAGAAGCACGCCGACAAGGTGGAAGCGCTGCGCGAGTACTACCCCGAGGCAAAAGACGGCGACTGGGAACTGATTACCGCCGGCCAGCGTGTACAGATCATCAAGAAAGACCCCAAGAAGGGCGGAGTGCTGCAGTTCGGCACCGAAGTCATCGCCGGCCGCGACGGCTCCATCGGTGCCCTGCTCGGTGCTTCACCCGGAGCCTCCACGGCAGTGCCCATCATGATCGAACTTCTCCAGAAGGCCTTCCCGAAGAACTTCAAGGGCTGGCAGGGGAAGCTGAAGGACATGATGCCCGGCTACGGCGTCAAGCTCGACGAGAACCCGGACCTGGCCGTGGAACTCGAAACTGCAACCGCCAAGTCGCTCCAGCTGGACAGCGTTCCCGCCAACCGCTGACCCTGCGGGGGCAAGCAGGCAGGACGGCCCGGTCCGCACTGGTCCACCCAACCCACAGGAGAGAACGCGATGTTCCGGCTGGCACAACTTTCACTTGCGAACCGGGCGCTGATCGCGCTGATCACCGTCTTCGCGTCGGTGTTCGGCGTGATCACCATGTCATCGCTGAAGCAGGAACTCATTCCTTCCATCGAGTTCCCGCAGATCACGGTGCTCTCAGCGATGCCCGGCGCATCGCCGGAAGTGGTGGACAAGCAGGTCAGCGCGCCCCTGGAGACGGCCCTGAACGGCGTCGAGGGCCTTGAATCCACGTCGTCGACCTCGCGGAACGGCGTCTCGCAGATCACCATGGTGTTCACTTACGGGACAAACCTGGACCGCGCCCGGAACCAGATCGACCGGGCCATCTCCAACGCCAAACGCTCACTGCCCGAGGATGTGCAGCCGCAGGCCATCGCGGGCAGCATCAGCGACTTCCCCATCGTGTTCCTTGCCGTCTCCTCGGACAGGCCGCTGAGCGAACTGAACGCTGACCTGCAGCGGCTCACTGTTCCCCGGCTCCAGAAGATCGACGGCGTCCGGGGAGCCGACGTCACCGGCGGGGCGACCCAGCACATCGAGATCCTGCCCCGTCCCGATGCCATGGCAGCCAAAGGCGCCACCATCGCGTCCATCAGGGACGCCCTGAGCAACAACGGCGCCCTGATTCCGGCGGGGACCATCCAGGAGCAGGGCAAGACCCTTTCCCTCCAGATCGGCAGCCCGGTTGATTCGCTGGAGGCAGTCAAGGCGCTGCCCGTCGGCGGAGCCAAGGACGCTGCAACCATAGCCACGGTGGCGGACGTCAGCCTTCGGGACGACGAACGGACCTCCATCACCCGGACGAACGGCCAGGAAACACTCGCCGTTTCCGTCACCAAGAAGCCTGAGGGCGACACCGTGGGGATTTCCCACGCCGTGAATGATTCGCTGGCCGCCCTGGAAACGGAACTGGGCTCCAACGCGAAATTCACCGCCGTCTTCGATCAGGCACCGTTCATCGAGAAGTCCATCAAGGACCTCACCACGGAGGGTCTGCTCGGGCTGGGCTTCGCGGTAGCCGTGATCCTCGTCTTCCTGATGTCCGCCCGCTCCACCCTCGTCACCGCTGTGTCCATTCCGCTGTCCCTGCTGATCACCTTCATCGGGCTGTCTGCCACGGGCTACTCGCTGAACATCCTGACGCTGGGCGCCCTCACCATTGCCATCGGGCGCGTTGTGGATGACTCGATTGTGGTCATCGAAAACATCAAGCGCCATCTCAGCTACGGCGAGGAGAAGGTCGCCGCCATCCTCACCGCCATCCGTGAGGTGGCCGGTGCCATCACCGCCTCCACACTGACCACAGTGGCGGTCTTCCTGCCCATTGCCTTCGTCGGCGAGCTCGCTGGCGAACTCTTCCGTCCGTTCGCCCTTACGGTGACCATGGCGCTTCTGGCGTCCCTGCTGGTGTCGCTTACCATCGTTCCGGTCCTGGCCTACTGGTTCCTCAAGAGCCCGGCTGCGGCCGGCTCCCCCGGCGCGCCTTCTATGGCTGCCGCCAAAGATGCTGCCGCCGCCCGTGCCAGGGCGCAGGAAGCCGAGGAAAAGAGTCCACTCCAGCGCGGGTACCTGCCCATCCTCAGGAAGACCCAGAAGCACCCGGTAGTCACTTTGATCGCGGCCGCCCTGGTGCTCGGCGGTACAGCTGCCATGACGCCGCTTCTGGCAACAAACCTCCTCGGCGATTCGGGGCAGAACAGCATGACGGTCCGCCAGGCAATGCCTGCCGGGACCAGCCTTGCTGACACCAGCGCTGCCGCCATCAGGCTGGAGGAAGTCCTCCTGGGCATCGAGGGCATCAAAAATGTCCAGGTCACCTCGGGCAACGCGCAGGCAGGCTTTGCCGCGCTCACCTCCTCCGGTTCCTCGAACTCAACGTTCACGGTAGTTACCGACGAGAAAGTGAACCAGGCGAGGCTTCAGGAGACAGTCCGCGCCGAGCTGGGCGGGGTGGCTGACGCCGGCAAGATCACGGTGGGCTCCCAGCAGGGTGGATTCGGGACCTCCTCCACTGTGGACATCACCATCAAGGCTGCGACATCGGAGGACCTCCGGACAGCGAGCGACGCCATGGTGCAGGCCATGACGGGGGTTCCCGAAACCAGCGAGGTCACCACGAACCTGGCGGCAAGCCAGCCCGTGGTCCAGGTCAAGGTTGACCGGGCCAAGGCCACCGCCGCCGGACTGAACGAAGAACAGGTGGCCGGCGTCCTGGCTTCCACGATCAGTCCCATTCCCGCCGGCACCGTCCGGATCGACACCGACGACTTCCCGGTGCAGATCGGCCAGGGCACCAAATTCACCAGCATCGATGCCGTGCGGAACATCGCCCTCCCTGCCTCCGGCGCTCCGGTGACCCTGGGCAGCATCGCCTCCGTGGAGCAGGTGGACGTGCCGGTATCCATCACCGCCAGCAACGGCCAGCGGACCGCCAAAGTGTCAGTCACGCCGTCGGGCTCCAACCTGGGCGCGGTCAACGCAGAAGTTCAGAAACGGCTTGAGGCCGTCAGCCTCCCCGCAGGGGTGACGGCCGAGCTCGGCGGCGCAACCACCCAGCAGGCTGAATCCTTCCAGCAGCTTGGCCTGGCGCTCCTCGCCGCGATCGCGATCGTCTACGTGATCATGGTGGCCACGTTCAAATCGCTGATCCAGCCCCTGATCCTGCTGGTCTCCGTTCCCTTTGCGGCCACCGGCGCTGTCGCCCTGCTCCTGGCCACCGGCGTCCCCCTGGGGCTGCCGTCGCTGATCGGCATGCTGATGCTCGTGGGAATTGTGGTCACCAACGCCATTGTGCTCATTGACCTCATCAACCAGTACCGCCAACCGCGGAACGGTGTGCCCGGGATGAGCGTGGCGGACGCCATCACCCACGGCGCAAGGCAGCGCCTCCGTCCCATCCTGATGACCGCACTGGCAACGGTTTTCGCCCTGACGCCCATGGCGCTCGGCCTGACCGGGGGCGGCGGCTTCATCTCCCAGCCCCTGGCCGTGGTGGTGATCGGCGGCCTGGTCTCCTCCACCGCACTGACCCTGGTGCTTGTCCCCGTGCTCTACCGGCTGGTGGAAGGACGGCGGGAGAAAAAGGCGCTGCTGCGCGCCCTGCAGGAGCGCCCCGAGTTCGCGGAAGCGGACGACGTCGATGCCGAGCTTGCGGACTGGACCACCGGAAGCGTCCCCAAGGTCAGCGGCCGCCGCGCCGCCCCGGGCGACGCCCAGTAAAACGCGGCGGCCACGTTCCGGCGGCGCCCGGAAAAATCCCGGGAATATTCCCTCATTCATAGCGTTGTACCCGGCGATACATGCAAACGCATGGAAATCTGGTAGAGTGGTTATAAGCCCAGAGCAGTCCAGGAAACGAAAGGCACACCATGCAGATCGGCGTATTCAGCGTCAGTGACATCACCACTGACCCCACCACCGGCCGGACGCCCACGGAGAACGAACGCATCAAGGCAGCTGTTGCGATCGCAAAAAAGGTCGAGGAAATCGGCATGGATGTCTACGCCATCGGCGAGCACCACAACCGGCCGTTCTTCTCTTCCTCCCCCACCACCACGCTCGCGTACATCGCCGCCCAGACAGAGCGGATCACGCTTTCGACGGCCACCACGCTGATCACCACCAACGATCCAGTCAAGATCGCCGAAGACTTCGCCATGCTGCAGCACCTTGCCGACGGCCGGGTGGACCTGGTCCTGGGCCGCGGCAACACGGCACCCGTGTACCCCTGGTTCGGCAAGAACATCCAGGACGGCGTGGAGCTGGCCATCGAAAATTACGCCCTGCTGCGCCGCCTGTGGGACGAGGACACGGTGAGCTGGTCCGGCAAGTTCCGCACGCCCCTGCAGAACTTCACCTCCACCCCTCGCCCCCTCGACGGCGTGGCCCCCTTCGTGTGGCACGGCTCCATCCGCACCCCGCAGATCGCCGAGGTGGCGGCCTACTACGGCGACGGTTTCTTCGCGAACAACATCTTCTGGCCCAAGGAGCACTACCAGCAGCTGATCGGCCTGTACCGCGAGCGCTATGAGCACTACGGCCACGGCAAGGCAGACCAGGCAATTGTTGGCCTCGGCGGACAGTTCTTTATGCGGAAAAATTCCCAGGACGCGGTCAAGGAATTCCGCCCCTACTTCGACAATGCGCCCGTCTACGGCCATGGCCCGTCCCTGGAGGACTTTACCTCGCAGACGCCCCTGACCGTGGGCAGCCCGCAGGAAGTCATAGAGAAGACTCTGACGTTCCGCGAGTACTTCGGTGACTACCAGCGCCAGCTGTTCCTGATCGACCACGCCGGCCTGCCACTCAAGACCGTGCTGGAACAGCTCGACCTGTTCGGCGAGGAAGTCCTCCCGGTCCTCCGCAAGGAATACGCTGCCCTGAAGCCGGCCCACGTGCCGGATCCGCCCACCCACGCCGGCCGCGTTGCAGCACTTATGGCTGCCCAGACCAGCGAAAAAGCTTCTTCGGAGGCGTGATGGCAGCCAACGGAAGCGAATCATCGGTGCGGATGGCCGCCGAAACCTGGGAGTCCCTGTTCAGGGCCCAGGTGGCGGTGATGCGGAAGCTCCAGGCCGCGCCCGCTTTCCGGACCGTGCCGGTCAACGAGTACGACGTCCTGTTCACGCTGTCACGGTGCCCCTCCGGCTGGCTCCGGCTCAATGAGCTCAACGATCACGTCCTGCTGAGCCAGTCCAGCCTCAGCAGGCTGGTGGAGCGGCTCGAGAAGCGCGGGCTGGTTGTCCGGATGCCCGCCCCTGACGACCGCCGTGGCGTGCTGCTGAAGCTGACTGAGGAGGGGGCCGCCGTGCAGAAGGAGATCGGCCGTGTACATGTGCGGGACATCTCGAGCCTCGTGGGGCCCGCCCTGACTGCCGCCGAGCAGAAGGAACTTCAGCGGCTCACGGACAAGCTCCGCAATTCCGTGGGAGCGCGGCAAGCGAAGTAATTTCCTGACCGGGCCAGCGGCGTTAAGCCAGCACCACCAGGCTGGCGGGATCCTCCACCGGCAGCGCACCGTTGACCACGGCGGTGACGCGCAGTTCGTTCAGGGTCAGGCTGCCGCCCACGGTGGACAGGAATGCGGTATCGGACGAGTCCCGGCCTGCAGTGATCCGCAGCATCGACTCCCGCGGGGCCAGCCCCGTGGGGTCGATGACATGCCAGGCGCCGTTGATGTGGGCTTCGGCCACAGCATGGAAATCCATCGGGCTCAGCCCCGGCGCGTAGACTGCCGCAAGCCGTGCGGGGACGTCTTTGGAACGGAGCAGTGCGATGGCCAGGTGGGCGAAGTCCCGGCACACTCCCCTGCGGTGCAGGAGCGTTTCCACGGCACCGTCCGTCCCCCTTGAGGAACCGCTGATGTACCGCAGCTCGCCATAAACCCAGTTCCGCACGGCCTGGACCAGTTCCCCGCCATGCAGGCCACCGAATTCGGCATAGGCGGTGGGCAGCAGCTTGTCGGACTCGGCATAACGGCTTGGCCGCACGTACCGGATAAGGTCCGCAAGGGTAGCCTCCTCGGGTTCGGCCCGGCCTGCCACCGTGGCGGAGTATTCCACCGTGACCTCGGAGGGTTCGGCGAACTCCAGGTAGTGCATACGCCCGTGGTGATCGTTAATCTCACGGACTGGAACAGGCTGCCCCCCTGCGGTGACCGTGAGCGATTCTTCAAAGGAGGTGTAGCCGGGATTCCTGGCTACAGCGATGGCCAGGGCTGCCTTCGTGTCGGCCGCGGTCTTGAAGACCATCCGTGCGGCAACGGTGCGTTCCATGTATCTCCGGGGTGTGAGGTAGTGGCAGAACGTCCCGCTCCGGGCCGGCTCTCAGGGAGCCGGGGGCAGGACTAGTTTTTGATCTTCAGAGACATTAGCATCCGTTGGACGTTTGCAAATTCCGAGCCCTCTTCGGCGTACCTGGCTGCCTGGCCAAGAGTGTCATACGCCTTGGCCGGAGCCACTTTCTCATCCGGGGCGAAGGCCTTTAAGACTCCTACATCGCCGAACGAGTAGTCGCCCTTACCGGCCGGGCCGCGGACCACGTTGCGGAGCTCGCACGCCTGCCCGTCGGCACCGCCCACGATGTTGGTGATGCCGTACGAGCCAAAGTACCGGTAGCCCTGGATGACCCGGAAGACCACGTGCGGGGTGATGGTTCCTTCCCCCGTCAGGCCGGGCAGTTCCACCGGCACGCTGCTGATGACCACATAGGGTTTCCGGGCTCCGTCCGCGCACTCGGATGACGACGGCGGCAGTCCCGTCCGCAGCGCCGCAACGAATACGCCGTCCGGCTTTTTCACGTCAATCTTCAAAGCTCCCGGCAGTGTCCCGTCTTCAGGCGTGACGGATTGGGCAATCCAATCCTCCGGCAGGTCAAAACTGACCGTCTTGGCGGGATCGGTGAACGTCTTCCAGGAAGCGGCAGTTGCTGCAGGGCCAGGCGCAGCGGAGGCAGACCCGTCCGGAGAGGCACTTGGCACCGGAAAGCTTCCCGTGCCTGCCGGGCTGGCGCCCTGGGTGGCGGATGGATCCGGCTGGGCTGTCCACGCCGGAGTGCTGCTTTGTGGAGAACTGCACCCGGAAACGAAGGTTCCTGCCACCAGAAGGGCCGCCGCCCGCAATCCCCACGATGTCACCCTGCATGTCATGACGCCAGCCTAGCGCCGCAGACGGCGAGCAGCCTGCGGTTCCCGGGCAGCGTGTCGGGGCCGGACATTCCCCCAGCCCAAGGGGACTAGGCTGGTGGCTATGGCGGAAGAGCAGTACGGCGCGGAACCAGGGAGCCTGGCGGACATTTCCGCCCTCGACATTGCCGACTGGCGGCTACGGACGTTTGCCCTCTACGACACCGTCCGGAGGATTTCCGTCGAAAGCCCGGCTGAGGCGCATTCCCAGTGGCGGCATGAACGCGACCGCATGTTCGCAATGCATCCGGCGTCGCCCCTCACGGCCCGGGACAAGGCACAGTTCTCCGGCCTGAAAACCGCCGACTACGATCCCATCTACCGCTTCCAGGTGCCGCTCACGCTGCAGGGCGCCGGGCGGGAGATGAGTGTGGATACGGGCACCGATGGCGTGGTCAACTTTGTCCGGCTGGGCACCTTCGACCTCCCCGAGATGGGCCAGCTCGCAGTCTGGAAGCTGCAGGGATACGGTGGCGGGATCTTCGTTCCCTTCCGGGATGCCACAGCCGGCCAGCCAGGCGGGAGTTACGGCGCCGGCCGGTATCTCCTGGACACCATCAAGGGCGCCTTCCACGGCGTCCGCGGCTCCGGCCCGGACGCTGAATTCGTCCTGGACTTCAACTTTGCCTATAACCCGTCCTGCGCGTACAACGAGGCCTGGGCCTGCCCGCTGGCCGGACCGTCCAACCGGCTGGCCGTGGAAATCCCGGTGGGCGAACTGTACTGAGCCGGCGGACATAGGATGTCCGGATGACTGCCAGCCCTTCCCGCCGCCTTGCCCGCGTCCGCCCCGTGCCGGCGGCCAGCCCTGACGAGCACTTTTTCGTGGCCAACGATGCGCCGGATTTTGATTCCCCGGCCGGCCTGTCCTGGACGGTCACTGATTCACCCTTCAGCGGGTCCGGGGCCAACGCAAACAGCCGCCCACGGCCCGGCTGGGAGAACGGCTCGGTGGTGGAGCAGGGCGCGTTCACATTCCTCGCCCCGTCAGTCCCGGTCAACGTCCTGGGCATGGCCCACAACACCGGCCAGCCCGGCCGGGACCTCCCGCCCCAGGCATTCCACAAGGCCGCATCAAGTGTGATCGGGCCCGGCGATGCCATCGAACTCAGCTCCACCGTGGGCTACGTTGACCCTGAGGCGGAACTGACCGTCGTCGTCGGCCGTGTTGCCCGGGGCCTGACGCTGGATACCGCCCGCAGCGCCGTCCTGGGGTTCACCATCGGCAATGATGTGTCGGCCCGCGATCTGCAGAAGTCGGACCAACTCTGGATCAGCGCTAAAAGCCAGGACACCTTCACCCCGGTTGGACCTTGGATCGTCACTGGCCTTGATGACTCGGACCTGGCCATCGGCATCGTCCACAACGGCGTGGATCTGAAACCCGCGTCCAGCGCCGATCTTGGTTGGAAGGTCGACGAGATCCTGGTCTACCTCACCTCCTTTATGACCCTGCACCCCGGCGATCTGGTGCTGACAGGCTTCCCCGCCGAATGCGTCCGCATCCAGCCGGGCGACACCGTGGTGTGCCGGGTGGAAGGCATCGGGGAACTCGCCAACCCGGTCAGGAGTGCATCCTGGGAGGAAACGCCCGCCTGATATGACAGGCTGGACCCATGGAAACCCCTGCTGCGCCCGCCGCCCAGCTGGCGCAGCAGCCCACCCGCCATGCCCCCGCCACCAGGCACTACCGGGGAATCTACAGGTTTCCCGTGGTGCGGCAGCTTGTCCGGTTCACCGGCGTCGGCATCATCTGCACGGCAACCTCACTTGCGCTCTACGCCCTGCTCCGACCTTGGCTCGGCCCGCAACTGGCGAACGCGGTGGCCCTGATCCTGACGTCCCTGATGAATACTGCGTTGAACCGCAGGCTGACGTTCAGGATCGCCGGCCAGCGGAGGATGGCCCGCGACCATCTGAACGGCGTGATCGTTATCGCGGTGGCGCTGGCCATTACCGGCGGCAGCCTTGGCGTGCTCCATTGGGTCCATCCGGAAGCCACCGTGGCTGACGAGCTGTGGACCACTACACTGTCAGGCTTCCTGGCCACTGCCGTCCGGTTCACGATGCTGCGGCACTGGATCTTCCGCCGCGCCCGCCATGTCTAACGCGGCTACGTCCGGCGTCACCACCATGCCCTGGCCGATTGCCCAGCCGGGTCACCCGCGGCCGAGGGTACGGACACTCCCGACGGCGGTCCCCACGGCCTGCGCTGCAGCCGCGAGATCGGCGCCGGTGACCGAGGAGTCGAAGCTGAAGCGCACCGCAGTCTGCGCCACCTCCGCGTCAAAGCCCATGGCCGTCAGGACAGGCGAGGGGGCATCCGAACCCGCGGCGCACGCCGAGCCACTGGAGCACACCACACCCTGGCGCTCCAGCTCCAGCAGAACTGATTCCCCGCTGGTTCCCGGGAAGCAGAAGGACGCAACCGACGGCAGGCGCTCGGTGGGGTGGCCGGTCAGGACAGCCCCCGGAACAGCCCGGAGGACCTCCCGGATGAACCCGTCCCGCAGGGAGGAGACGTGGTCTGCAAGCTGCTGCTGCCCGGACTGCGCCAAGGTCAGTGCCGTGGCCAGGCCCACCGCCCCGGCAACGTTTTCAGTTCCGGACCGCCGCCCGCCTTCCTGTCCTCCGCCGTGCAGCAGCGGCTCCATCCGGGTCCGGCCCCGGACGTAGAGAACACCGCAGCCCTTGGGTGCCCCGAGCTTGTGGCCTGAGATGCTCAAGGCGTCCATGCCCAGGGTCTTGACGTCCAGGAGCAGCCAGCCCGCGGCCTGCACGGCGTCGGTGTGGAACGGGATGCCCTGGGCGTGGGAGAGTTCCGCCAGCCGTCCAATCGGTTGGACCGTCCCCACTTCGTTGTTGGCGTACATCACGCTGACCATGGCCGTCTCCGGCCGAAGACCCTCTGCGAGCGCCTCAGGCGTCAAACGGCCCGTGCCGTCCACCGGAATCACATCCACGGCGAAACCGTGGAACCGTTCCAGGTAGCGGGCAGATTCCTCTACTGCGGGGTGCTCGACGGCGCTGATCACCACGCGGTCCAGCTGCGGGTCTGCAGCCTGCCGCGCCAACGCGATGCCTTTGACAGCCAGGTTGTCAGCCTCTGTCCCGCCCGATGTGAAGGTGATTTCTCCGGGCCGGCAGCCCAGGACGGTGGCCACCGACGCGCGGGCGGCCGCAAGCGCAGCGGCTGCAGCTTCTCCCAGCGAATGGTGGCTGGAAGGATTGCCGAACTCCCCGGTCAAATATGGCCACATGGCATCCAGCACTTCCCGGCGGACGGGCGTGGTTGCGGCGGCATCGAGGAAAATCACGGAAGGTTCACCCCACGGTCAGCTCGACGTCGAGGCCCAGGTCCAGCGCGGCCACGCTGTGGGTCAGGGCGCCGATGGAGATGACGTCAACCCCGGTGGCCGCAATGCCCGCCACCGTCTGCAGGTTAACATTGCCGCTGGCCTCCACCCGGACGCGGCCACCCACCTGCGCCACACCGGCCTTCAGCTCATCGAGGGTGAAGTTGTCCAGCATGATGGTGTCCACCCCGGCGGCCAGCACCGGCTCGATCTGCTCCAGGCTGTCCACCTCCACCTCAAAGTGCGTGGTGTGGCCCAGCTGCGCCTTGGCTGCCGCCAGCAGCCCCGTCAGTTTGGCCGGGTCCCCGCCTGTCATCACCGCGAGGTGGTTGTCTTTGGCGAGGACGGCGTCGGAGAGGCTGTACCGGTGGTTGGCCCCGCCCCCGCAGCGGACCGCGAACCGTTCCAGGATGCGCAGCCCGGGAGTGGTCTTCCTTGTGTCGGTGATCCGGGCAGTGGTGCCGTCGGTCAGCTTCACGAATTCGGCGGTTTTGGTGGCGATCGCCGACATCCGCTGGACCAGGTTCAGTGCCACCCGTTCAGCCAGCAGGACCGAACGGGCCCTTCCGCTGACCCGGGCAAGGTGTGTGCCGGCGTCGAACGTTTCCCCGTCGGTGAGCAACAGCTCCACTTCGGTGTCCGGATCGACGAGCAGCATGGCGTCGCGGAACACCGTCGCGCCGCTGAAGACCCCGGGAACGCGGGCGTTCAGTACCGCCGTTGCCCGGGCTTCGGCCGGTATCAGCAGCTGCGAGGTGATGTCCCCGGCCGGTGCGTCCTCAGCGAAGGCCCGCTCCAAAATTTCCCGCACCGGCGCGGAAGGCAGCGTCATTTCAAACAGGGCTGTTCTACTCATGGACAAGGCTCGCTTTCGGGCGCATTCGGTAGCTCTCTTCAAGTTGTTCGATGACGGCGGCATCCACCGCATCATCACTCCGGTAATGGGCGCCCAACGACTCCCGCCGCTCCAACGCAGCACGGACCAGCAGCTGCGCCGCCAGCAGAAGATTCGCATCCTCCAGCTCCCGCGGGTCACCGTCGACGGGAACCACCTCAGGACGGACGACGACGGCCCAGTCCCCCAACGCAGCCTCCGCCTCGCGCAACAACACCCCATTTCGGAGCACCCCGGCCTTGGCAGTCATCAGGCGCCGCAAAGCGTCCCGCGAAAACGGCTCGTTCACTGACCCAACAGCACCGGGCGCCGGGGCGTGTTGTTTTACCGGCCAGGCACCCAGACTGGACTGTCCGTCGTCGACCGAGGGTGTTCCGGAAGCGAGCGTCAAGGGGAGGCCGCTCGCGGCCGAGACAGCGAGCGGAGGAACAGCGTCGGACGACACCCAACCGGACCCGGAAGCCAGGAACGACTCCACCGCCCGCCGCCCGAACACAAGCCCTTCCAACAGTGAGTTGCTGGCCAGCCGGTTCGCACCGTGGACCCCGGTGCACGCAACTTCGCCGGCGGCGTACAGGCCGGGCACGGAGGTGCGTCCGTTGAGGTCGGTGCTGAGGCCGCCCATCCAGTAGTGGGCGGCAGGAGCGACCGGCACCAGCTCGCGCGTCCAGTCGATGCCGGCCTCGCGGGTCCGGGCAGTCAGCGTAGGGAAGCGCCCGGCCAAATAGCCCTTGCCGTGACGTGCCTCCACCACACGGGCGTCGAGGTACACGTGGCCGTTGGGGTCGCCCAGCTTGGCCAGGTGCAGGGCGATACTGCGGGAGACGACGTCGCGGGGGGCGAGTTCGCCGTCCGGGTGGTAGCCGGGCATAAACCGTTCTCCGCGCGCATCCACCAGGGTGGCGCCTTCGCCGCGGACTGCCTCCGAGATGAGCAGCGGTTCACGTTCGGCGCCGGAGCCCGGGGCAGGGTGCACCAGGCAGGTGGGGTGGAACTGGAAGAACTCGAGGTCTGCCACGGCGGCACCGGCACGCCGTCCGAGGGCCAGGCCATCCGCGGTGGCGACGGCTGGATTGGTGGTCTGGGCGAAAAGCCGGCCGGCACCGCCGGTTGCCAGCAGCACTGCGTCGCCCGCGGCGGTGACAGTGCCGCCGTCGTGCCTGAACGTCACGCCGGTCACCCTGCCGCCGGTCTGAACGAGGGCTGTGGCGTGGGCGTGGGAGAACAGCTGGATGGTGCCGCTGGCATGCCGTGCCAGGACGGCGCGGATGAGGGCAGCCGCCACGCCGGCGCCGGTGGCATCACCGCCGGCGTGCAAAATCCGCGGGGCGGAATGGGCAGCTTCGAGTCCCAACGCCGGGCCGCCGTCGTCGTCCATGTCAAAACGCACGCCGAAGCGCTCAAGCCCGGCGATGTCCCGGCGCGCTTCAATGCACAGCAGCCGCACTGCCTCTTCGTTGCAGTGACCCGCCCCCGCCTTCAGGGTGTCGGCGATATGCGCCGCCACAGTGTCCCCGGGCGCGGGTGCGTCAAGGACCGCCGAAATGCCGCCCTGGGCGTACCACGTGTTGCTGTCCGCCAGTGCGCCCTTGGTCAGCAGCACCACACCGACGCCGGCGTCCGCGGCCAGGAGTGCCGCGTACAGCCCGGCGATGCCGCTTCCCACGACGACCAGACGCCGTGAGCCGGTAACAGTCATTACGGCCTCGCGGCGAGCATGCGCTCGAGGGCGGTCTTGGCGTTGTCCTGCACGTTGTCCGCCACCGTAATGCGGTTGACGATGCGGCCCGCCACCAGCTCCTCCAGGACCCAGGCGAGGTAGCCGGGGTGGATCCGGTACATCGTGGAGCACGGGCAGATGACCGGGTCCAGGCAGAAGATGGTGTGCTGGGGGTATTCTGCGGCCAGCCGGTTGACCATGTTGACTTCGGTACCGATGGCGAACGTGCTGGGTTCCGTGGCTGCGGCGATGGCCTTCTTGATGAAATCGGTCGATCCGGCCGAATCCGCGGCGTCAACCACCTCCATGGGGCACTCCGGGTGCACAACCACGTTGACGCCGGGGAAATCGGCGCGGGCCTTCTCGATCTGCCCCACGTTGAAGCGCTTGTGGACCGAGCAGAAGCCGTGCCACAGGATCACGCGGGAATCCAGCAGAGCCTGTTCGTCGTTGCCGCCGAGTTCCTTGCGCGGGTTCCACATGGGCATCTGCTCAAGCGGGACGCCCATGGCCTTGGCGGTGTTGCGGCCCAGGTGCTGATCGGGGAAGAACAGGACCCGCTGGCCGCGTTCGAAGGCCCATTCCAGGACCACCTTGGCGTTGGAGGAGGTGCAGACGATGCCGCCGTTGCGGCCGCAGAACGCCTTCAGGGCTGCCGAGGAGTTCATGTAGGTGACCGGAATGACCGGGACGCGGCCGGCGTCGTCCTTGTCCGTACCGAAGATCTCCTCGAGCTGTTCCCAGCACTCTTCAACGGAGTCGGTATCGGCCATGTCGGCCATCGAGCAGCCGGCCGCGAGGTTGGGCAGGATCACGGCCTGCTCCGGGGTGGAGAGGATGTCCGCGGTCTCGGCCATGAAGTGCACCCCGCAGAAGATGATCGCCTCGGCGTCGGGCCTGGTCAGGGCCGCGTTGGCCAGCTGGAAGGAGTCGCCCACGAAGTCGGCGTACTGGATGACTTCGTCACGCTGGTAGAAGTGGCCCAGGATGACGGCCCGGCTGCCCAGCTTTTCTTTGGCAGCGCGGATGCGCACATCAAGTTCGGCATCGCTGGCGAGCTTGTACTCTTCCGGGAGCTGGCCCTGGCGTGGGGTCGCGGCAGGGGCAACGTCTGCGTTGGAGGCGCCCGGACCATAGGCGGGGACACCGGCGAGCGCTTCGGCAAGATCGTACTCCCACGGGCCCTTGGCGAGGGCGGGGCTGCATGTGGCGGTTGCCTTTCCGGCGGCCTTGTTGGCTGCGGCGTTCTGGGCCTGTTCCCGCGTGATCAGCTGGATTGCTGTATTGACGCTCATGGTGTGCTCCTGTTGTCGGGGTCGAGGCCGGGGCGGCCGGTAAAGCGGTAGAGACGTGGCGGGCGGTGCTTGCCGCCCTGGAGGTATTCCCCGGTTTCTTCGATCTCCGGGGTGGACTTGAGCTGCCGGCGGAAGTTGGCCGGGTCCAGGCGGGTGTCAAGGACGGCTTCGTAGACTTCCCTGACCTGGGCGAGCGTGAAGTACTCCCCCAGGAAGTGGTAGGCCACCGAGCCGTAGGCCAGCTTGTTCCGCAGGCGGAAGAGCGCGTACTCGACGATGGCGTTGTGATCGAAGGCAAGGCCCCCCACCTTGTCCGCCCGGAACCATTTCACGTTCTCCGACTCATCGGCGAGGGCAGCCTCGGTGGGCTGCACCAGCGCCCAGTAGACAATCGACACCACGCGCTGGGTCGGTGAGCGGTGCAGCCCGCCGAAGGCGTAGAGCTGTTCCAGGTAGCTCGGGGCCAGCCCGGTGGTCTCCTGCAGGTTCCGCGACGCAGCGTCCTGCAGCGACTCGGTGTGCGTCAACGGTCCGCCGGGCAGTGCCCACAGGTCCTTGTATGGCTCACGGATCCTGCGGACCAGGGGAAGCCAGAGGGTGGGCCGGCCTGACGAGACACTCGGCCGCAGGGCAAAGATGACCGTTGAGATGGCGAGCGTGGGTGCGGCAACCGCACGCTCGGAGACGTTTGCTGACGTACCGTACATGGCTGCCCACCACCTTTCGTTGCGGCCCGGGGCTTAAGTGCCGCCGGGCCAGTTATAGTCACAATGACTAGAACTGATTCTACGGGCACTTCCGCCCGATACAAAATGTTTCACCCTGCAGCTGACAGGTCAGGAGCGCCGATGGCTGCGGGCTCGTCGCGGCCCAGTGGCCACGGGCCGTCACGAAAGGCGGTAATGTCAATTGGTCCCATCGCGGACACCCCTATCCCCCAAGAAGGTTCCCAGGCATGACACTGAAGTCCACGGAGATGCTGCCCGAAGCGCGGCATCTCGGCCACACAATGAAGACCCGCCAGCTCACCATGATGGGGCTGGGAAGCGCCATCGGTGCCGGACTCTTCCTGGGCTCCGGGGCCGGGATCCAGGCTGCCGGACCTGCCGTGCTGATCTCATACCTCGTCGCCGGCACGCTCATCATCCTGGTGATGTGGGCATTGGGCGAAATGGCAGCCGCCCAGCCCACCAGCGGAGCCTTTTCGGTCTACGCCGAGAAAGCCCTGGGGAAAACTGCCGGCGCTACAGTTGGCTGGCTCTGGTGGCTTCAGCTCGTGGTGGTCATCGCCGCAGAAGCCCTCGGCGCGGCCGGGCTCCTGGCCACGGTCTGGCCTGACCTTCCCGTCTGGGCGCTGGCGCTGGTCTTTATGGTGGTGTTCACCGCCATCAACCTGGTGGGGGTCCGGAATTTCGGTGAGTTCGAGTTCTGGTTTGCCATCCTGAAAGTAGCTGCCATCGTCCTGTTCCTGGCGGTGGGCGCAGCGCTGCTGTTGGGCCTCCTCCCGGACGTGGCCTCCCCCGGACTGGCCAACATCACCACCAACTTCGCCCCCAATGGCCTGGGCGGAGTAGCCACGGCGTTGTTTGTTGTCATCTTCGCCTTTGGCGGAACCGAGATCGTCGCCGTGGCTGCGGCGGAAACGGAGGACCCGGAGCACAGCGTGGGCAAGGCCGTCCGGACAGTCCTGTGGCGGATCCTCGTCTTTTACATCGGTTCCGTTTTTGTCATTGCAGCCGTTCTTCCGGCCACCTCCCAGGCCCTCTCCTCGCCCTTCGCAGGCGTGCTGGACGCAGCCCGGATCCCGGGCGCGGGCACGGCAATCACCCTGGTGGCCGTCGTCGCGCTTCTCTCCGCCCTGAACGCCAACCTCTACGGCGCTTCCCGCATGGTGTATTCACTCGCTGAACGCGGTGAGGCTCCGCGCTTCCTCGCCAGACTGGGCAAAGACAGCGTGCCGATGCTCGCCGTCGGCGTCTCAGTGGCTTTCGGGTTCGCCGCCACAGTCCTGGAACTGCTGTTCCCCGACAGGATCCTGCCGGCCCTGTTCCAGCTGGTCGGTTCAACGTGCCTGGTGGTGTGGGGCACAGCCCTGGTTTCGCAGCTGATTCTCCGGCGGCGGGCGGACCGCAGCGGTACCGTCCTGCCCGTGCGGATGAAATTGTTTCCGGGATTGACCGTTCTTGGCCTGGTGCTGCTCGGACTGATCTTCGCCGTGGGCTTCAGTGCGGAAAGCAGCCGTTCCCAGCTCTTCAGCACCATCGCCCTGATCGCGGTCCTCGCCGCAGCGTGCTGGATCAGCGGCCGTGTCACCGCCTCACGCGCCCGCCGGGAAACCGGCAACCGCAGGTAAACGCGCATCCGGCTGAGGGTTCAATCAGCGGTTGAACCGGCCCGTCCGCAGGCAGGTAAAGTGGTCCCCAGGATGACGCACCCAAGCGCCGGGTCCGCCTGAGCGCCGTACTTGATGATGAGGACTGACACCATGAGCGGCAGGCACACCGGCGAGATGCACTCCCACACAGTGGAAGGGACAGATCCCCAGCTGTACGTGCAGGTGCATGACCCCTCCTCGGATGCCGGGCTCAGGCCCGTCCTGCTGCTGCACGGATTCTCCTCCTCCAGCAAGCTGAACTGGGAGGACACCGGGTGGGTTGCCGCGCTCCTCGAAGCCGGCCGGCGGGTCATTACCGTCGACCTCCCCGGGCACGGCCGCAGCAGCGCCCCGGAAGACCGGGACTCCTACTCCCCCAGCCGGATCCGGGCAGACCTGCTCCAGATAGCGTTCGACGCCGGCGTGCGGCCCTTGGATAACGGTGACCCTTCCAGCGGGGTGGATGTGGTGGGATATTCGCTGGGTGCCCGGCTCGGCTGGGAGTTCGGCGCCACGCAGCCGGAACTTGTCCACCGCCTGGTCCTGGGTGGACCGAACATCTCCGATCCGCTCGCCGCCTTCGATCTCGTGGCGGCGCAGCGGTACCTCGCCGATGGAACCCCCATCGCCGACGAATCAACTGCAGGGCTGCTGAAGATGGCCATGCTTATGCCAAGCAACAACATCTTTGCGATGCTCTCCCTGGTCGAGGCCATCAAGGACGAACCCTTCGATCCCGCCGAGGCTGTGCCGCATATGCCGATGCTCCTGGTGGCGGGCGATAAGGATGAGCGGGCAGCCACCATGCCGCAACTGGCAGAGCTCGGGATCAAGGCGGGCTCCATGGCCGAACAGCTGGTGCTGGCCGGGCGGAACCACACCAACGCCATCACCAGCCGCGCTTTCAAACAGGGTGCAATCGCTTTCCTGGCCGTCTGACTCCTGACCCTGACCCTCTCCATGGGCCCCTGAAGTCACCGGCCTCCGCCTCATTGGCGGGGCCTTTCACTCCGCCGCCGCGCCGCCGGACGGTAGGCTGGAAGCGGGGGCAAAAGAGCCTGAAAGGCAGCAATGAGCACGCGTTTTGAGGACCGCACAGATGCCGGCGAACAACTCGCGGCTGTGCTGACGCAGTTCCGCGAACGTCCCGACGCCATCGTCCTGGGCCTTGCCCGCGGCGGGGTACCCGTAGCGGCTGCGGCTGCCAAAGCCCTCTACCTGCCCCTCGGTGCCGTCCTGGTCCGCAAACTCGGCATTCCCGGCCATGACGAAACAGCGTACGGCGCACTGGCATGGGCCGGGGAACGGATAGTACGTGTGCTCAACCGCCCCCTGATGGCCCGCGTGCTGGACCATGGCGTACGGCAGGAGTGGCTGGACGAAGTCGAGCAACGCGAACGGGCCGAACTGCTACGCCGGGCCGGAACCTATCCCGGGATACGCCACGAGCTCACAGGCAAAACCGTTCTGCTAGTGGACGACGGCCTGGCGACGGGAGCCACCATGCGGGCAGCTGTGGAGGCGGTGCGCTCCGCCGGCGCAGCCAAAGTGGTGGCTGCTGCTCCGGTGGGTTCAGTGGAGGCCGAGGAAACCGTCTCGCTGGTCTGTGACGCCGTGCTCTGCCTCCACCTGCCCGGCAAGTTCCGTGCCGTGGGCAGCTTCTACCGGCACTTCGAGCAACTGACCGATGAGGATGCCATCAGTTTCCTCACCGGGTAACACGGCTGCCGGGTGGGGCTCCGCTCCCCAACATGGAGGAACGGCGGGCCCCGGCCAGATGGCCAGGCCCCGCCGTTCGATGACGCACCGTACGGATGACACGCCGTTCGATGGCGCCGTAAAGCTTCTAGTGGTGGCTGCTGACGCCGAGCGGGCGGCCCTTGGTTTCCCCGGCCAGGAGCACGCCGACCGCGGAAATGACGCAGAGGATCATGATGTAGATGCCGATGGATCCGGTCCACTTGGTTGCCTGCATCAGCGCCTCGGCAATACTGGCTGCGAAGGCACCGCCCAGGATCGCGCCGAACGCGTAGCCGATGGAAATGCCGGAGTAGCGGACATTGGCCGGGAACATCTCGGCATACATGGCGGACATCGGGCCGTAGGACAGCCCGAGGCCGATGGTCAGGACAAAAAGCGCCAGGCCGTAGAGCATGATGTTCTTGGTGTCGATCAGGGCAAACATCGGGATCATCCACGCGAAGACGATGCCGTACCCGATCAGGAACGTCTTGACCCGGCCGATCTTGTCGGAGAGCCAGCCCCCCACGAGTGTGAAAATCAACCAGCCGAATGACGCAAGCGTGGTTGCCAGCAGGACCTCGGCGACCGGCATCTTCAACGTCCTGGTGGCGTAGGCGATGAAGAACGCGATCAGCAGGTAGCCGGCCGCGTTGTTGCCGATGAAGATCATGGTGGAGTAGAGCACGGACTTCTTGTGGGACTTGATCAGCTGTCCGAGCGGGGCCTTTGCCTTCTCCTTGCGCTCGATCATTTCCTTGAAGACCGGGCTCTCGGCTACAGCGCGGCGGATCAGGTAGCCCACCACAATCAGCACGATGGAGAGCAGGAACGGCACGCGCCAGCCCCAGGCGCCGAAGTCTTCCCTGGACATGTTTGTGTTGAGCACATACAAGAGGCCCGTGGCCAGAATCATGCCAACGGGGACGCCGATCTGCGGGTAGGCGCCAAACAGTCCCCGCTTGCCCCTGGGGGCGTGCTCCACAGCCATCAGGGCCGCGCCGCCCCATTCGCCGCCGGCCGAGAAGCCCTGGACGATGCGCAGCAGGATCAGCAGGATCGGGGCCCAGACTCCGATCTGTGCATAGGTCGGGAGCATGCCGATCAGGGCAGTAGCCGCCCCCATCATGATGAGGGTGAAGACCAACATGGCCTTGCGTCCGAGCCGGTCGCCCAGATGGCCGGCGATAATGGCGCCGAGTGGGCGGAAGAGGAAGCTGATGCCGATGAGCGCAAAGGACAGGATCTGTGCCAGGCCCGGATTTGAGTCTTGAAGGGGCGTAAGGAACAGCGGGGACAGCAGCGTTGCTGTCAGCTGGGCGAAGATAAAGAAGTCGTACCACTCGATGGTGGTGCCGACCAGCGTCCCGGCAAGGACTTTGCGTTCCTCGTGCTTACTGCTGGGGCCGAGCTCTGAGTCGACGTGTGAAGTTGCGGTCATTGGAACTCCGTGGCTGGGGGCAGCGCCGGTTGGCTACGCGGCTGCCGAAGGTGAATTCAGGCCAAACGATTTACTGATCGAACGGTCAGTTAGTACGAGAGTACCCGAGCATGTGACGAAACGCACTAATTTCTTTCATTGCCACGGGAATTAGTTCTATATTTGCACTGAACATTCGCAATACGGACAAATCGTAGGGCCCAGGAACAGCTCACGTTTCGTGGCCTCCTCAGCGCCGCCACCTAGGATGGAAACCATGACTCCCACCGCCGAGGCCTCCGCTGGGCAGGCACCGGCTTCCCCATCCCAAACCCTTTCGCGCGGCATCCGGGCACTGGAGATTCTGGCAGCCGCTCAAAACCCCATGACCATTGCCGAGCTGGCCGACGCCATGGGGGTCCACCGCTCTGTGGCCTACCGGATCCTCCGGACTTTGGAAGACCATTCCCTGCTGGTCCGCGATAATGCCGGCAAAGTCCAGCCAGGGCCGGGTCTCGCTGTCCTGGCAAGGGGCGTTTCGCGCAACCTGCAGACGGCCGCCCTGCCGGAACTGACCCAGCTCGCCAATGCCCTGACCATGAGCGCGTTCGTGGCCGTTTGGGACCGTGATGACTGCGTCACGTTGGTCACCGTGGACCCTCGGCACACCGGCGCCGGCATCGTCCAGCACCCGGGTTCCCGGCATGCGATCAACGCCGGTGCCCCTGGAATTGCCATCCAGTCAGCGTACTCAGAAGCGGATTGGCACAAGGCGGCCCCGGGTATCCCGTACCGGCCAGAGGCTGAGGCAGCCCGGAGCCGCGGCTACGCCGCCAGCCATGATGAGGTGATTGCGGGGGTCTCCTCGGTAGCCGTTCCTGTCCGGGTTCCCGGCGGCAGGCCCGCCGCCCTCGCCGTGGTGTACATCCGGACCAGCCAGGACCCGGATGAAGTGGCCGCATCGCTGCTGGCCAGCGCCGGCCGGATCGAAGCCCAGCTGGGCTGAAGGCTTTCCGCCCCGAACTGCCCGGCCGCACAGGGGGAGATACAGCCGGCTTGGTCCAGGGAGTTTACTCAGCCGTTGCGTCGCCGCAGAATGACTACCGCTACGAAGCCAGAGATCATCAACGCGCTGGCGGCGGCAGCAGGGACCACAAAGGCGGCCTGGTGGCCGTGCGCCTGGGCCAGCTGGCCACCCAGGGCCGATCCCAGGGCGGTGCCTGCCACGATCCCGCTCGCCAGGGCTGTCATGACCGTCCCCAGCTTTTCTTCCGGCGCCAACAATCCTCCGATGCCAAAGATGGTGACCATCGCAGGACCCACCGGCAATCCCAGGACCAGCAGTACGGCGACCATGCCGGTCATCGATTCCGGCACCAGAAGCAGCACCGCAAGGGCAGTCATCAGGCCGGCACTGACCAGCAGCCGCGTTCCGGGCGTAAACCGCCGGGACCAGTAGGCCACGGACAAAGCCGCCGCCGCTGAACTGAGCCCCATGACTGCGTACAGGAGTCCTGCGATCTCGGCGGTGGCATAGCTGGCCGAAAAAGAGCTCAGCGCCGTCTGGGTGGACCCGAAGAAGGTACCCATGGCAACCATGGCCAGGACAGGGAGGGCTACTGCGGCCGGAACCCTGACGGGGCGGGGACTGCCGGCTGCCCCTGGTACACCCGGCATGGCCCGGGCTGCGTTTCGGCGTGAGGCGGCACCGCTCAGCGGAACTGCCTGGTGGGTGGGGTGAACGGCAAAAGCGGGCACGAGCGTGAGGGTCAGTACTGCTGCCAGTGCCAGCGGCAACCAGGGAGCCACCATGCTGGCGAGGATTCCCACCAGCGCCGGTCCGAGGACAAAGGTGACCTCATCGGCCGTACCTTCATAGGACATTGCGGTGTCGAGATCCTTGCCTCGGTCCGCGCCCCTCCCCCGGGAGGTCAGCGCCATCCAGCGGACCCTGGCAAGCGGACCTACCTGCGGGCAGCTGGCACCTGCGAGGAAAGCAGCAGCGATGACCGTTGACGGAAACGGACCGGCCACCGGTGCGGCCCAGGCAGCGCCGATCAATGCCAGGACAAGTGCAGAGTTAAGGGCGGCTACAACCAGGAGAACGGGACGCTGACCCCATCGGTCAGCGAGCGCACCGAACACCGGTGCTCCAAGCGCCGAACCGATACCGACCGCACCGGCTGCAGTCCCGCCTATGGCGTAGGAACCCGTCGCCGATGTGACGAGTGTCAGCGCGCCAACAGTAAGCATGGCCAGTGGCAAGCGGGCGAACAGGCCCAGGGGGATGAAGCTGCGGCCGGCCAGCTGCGGCAGGCGGGCGAAGCGCCCTTGGGGCCGGGACCGCAGCGCGTCCGGGGCAGGGCTCAGTGAGATCAAAGAAGAATTCAAGTTTCCGGGCTCGTTCAGTAGTGCGCACCGTCCCCCCTCCCGATGCGCGAAACCCGGTAACAAGCCAATTCTATCCGGACACTGACTGCTGCATGAACTACCAGTTACCGCCGGCGGTGTGCATCCGTCAGACCAGGACTTCCGCGGCGTCGGAGATCCTGAGGGTGGAGCCATTGCGTCCCTTGAGGACCTGGAGCTGGGTGCCGATGCGCTGCTTCATCTCGCCGACGTGGCTGACGAGGCCCACCACTCGCCCACCGTCACGGAGTCCTTCGAGGGCGTCCATGACCTGTTCCAGGGATTGTTCATCCAGGCTGCCGAACCCTTCGTCCACAAAGAGCGTCTCGATCTGGATTCCGCCGGCCTCCTGCTGGACAACGTCTGCCAGTCCCAGCGCCAGGGAGAGGGACGCCATGAAGGATTCGCCGCCGGACAGGGTAGAAGTGTCCCGCCGGTGCCCGGTCCATTGGTCAACCACCTCCAGGCCCAGCCCGGACTTCGCTCCGCGTGCGGCCCTGGCATCGGAATGCTGCAGCAGGTAGCGTCCATCGCTCATGGCAACGAGGCGTTCCGAAGCCGCCAGTGCCACCTGTTCCAGCCGTGCCGCCAGGACGTAGCTGTTCAGGCTCATGCGGTAGGTGTTCTCTCCACGGCCTGCCGCGGTATCGGCCAGTGCGGTCAGCAGCCGGGAGTGTTCCCTTGGCTCCCGTCCGGTTCCGGCGAGCCGTTCATACTCCTTCCGTATGACCGACAGCGATTCAACACAGCGCGAGGCCATGGCTGCGGCGAGGTCAGCGTCCCGGGCCGCCTGGGCAGCCTGGTCAGCGGCGGCCTTCAGCTCCGCTTCCCTGGCGGCTTCCAAAGATTCCTCTGCCACCGGATTGGCCAGCGCTTCCTGCTGTGCCAGCACCAGTTCTTCCGAGGCGAAAAGCTCAGCGATCCGCGCCTGCTCATCCTGCCCGGCACGAAGTTCAGCAAGCAGGGCAGCAGCCTCGGTCTCCGCCAGCAGTTGCGCAAGGGCATCCGCAGCCGAGCCAAAGCCCGCCTCCGGCAGCGCCTTCTCCAGCTGGCGGCGTGCTTCACGGGCGCGGGCTTCGGCCTTGTCCAGTTGGGCCTGTGCCGTCAGGGTCTTCTCCAGAGTGGCCGCGGCGTTCTGCAGGGAACGCAGCCTGTTGGCGAGGCTGCGATGCCGGCCCCGCAGGCTGGCGAGTGCTTCCTCCAGCGAGGCAAGCTGATCCGCGACCTCCACTATGGCAACGGATACCCGGGCAAGTTCCGACGCCGCGAGGTGGGTCTCAGACTCAAGGGCGGTAATCCTGGCCTCCTTTGCCTGGATCTTTTTCTTGATGTCAGCCAGGCTTTTCACTGCACTTTGTGCTGCCCGGGCGGCGGTGCGGGCAGCGTCAGCGGCCTGCAGTGCTTCTTCTTCGGGGGTGGCCCCTCCCTGGCCGGCCAGGACGGCCACCCGCTGGTTGGCGTCACCAAGCGCATTGGTCAGCGCCGCCAGCTTCGTCTCTGCCGCCTCATGGTCCTGCTGGGCCGCTTCTTCGGCCTGGCCGAGCCCCAGCGCGGAGGCCGCCGCTTCGGCAGGAGCCGGATGCTCCTCGCTGCCGCAGACGGGGCAGGACTCCCCCTCGACCAGGTGGGCGGCGAGTTCCGCCGCGGCGTTGGCGAGCCTTTCCTCCCGAAGATCGAGCCAGTGGAGCTTCTTTACCAGCTGTATTTCCCGGGCCGCAGAGTGGCGGCCCGCTGCTACCTCCTGGGCGGCCAGGGCAGCCCGGTACCGGCGGACAACCTCAACAAGTTCGTCTGCGGCATCCGCTTCCTTGGCGTGGAGCGTCGCGGCCGCGGCCAGCTCCTCCAGAGGCGGAAGCCCGGCAGCCAGACCTTTGAGATCCAAGCGCAGGTTTTCCAGCATATCGCCGCGTTCGCTATCAGATTGTGAGCGTTCGTGCTGCTTCGCGACCAGGGACCGGCGCCGCGCGCTCAGCTCCGCGAGGCGGTCCTCGTCCGGCAGCCGGGCCTCCACCACGGCAAGCAGCGACCGGAGCCGGCTGAGCTCACCGGCGATATCAAGGGACCCGGTGACGCCCGGACCGCCATCCTCAGTCGAGGCCCCAGCCAACCGGTCAGCGTCCAACGCGCCGAGGTCCAGCTCTTCGAGTTCGGGTTCTTCCTCCACAGCCATCCTCAGCAGGGTGAGCGCCGATTCCATGGCCCCTGCCGCATGCCGTACCTGGTTCCCGCTCGCCTCTACAGCCTGCAACTGCCCCCGGAGCACCTCGGCGCGGCGGTGCTGTTCGAGCCGGCCGGCCTGCAGCTCAAGAGTTGGCACAGCCAGCTCAGCAGCCGCCTTGCGGGCCGCGGCGGCTGCCAGCCGGCGCCGTCTCTCCCGCCGCGCAACTTCGGTTTCGAATTGGCCTGATGCAAGCCTGTGCGCTTCCGCCGCGGCCACCGCGGCTGAGGAGAGTCCGGCTGCGTTGCGTGCTGCTTCTGTCTGCAGCCATGCGATCCGGCCGGCAGGGTCCGCCTGGCCATCCACGCCCGAATCCTCCAGGGCCAATGGCGAGGCGTCCGCTTCAGCGCGCGCGCAGAGCAGCTCAAGCTCCGCATTCAACCGGGCTACATCGTTCCGGGCAGCCTGGGACAGTGCCGACAGTTCCTGCTCCAACGCCTCGAACCGCTGGGTACCGAAGAGTTTCTGCAGCAGTTCCAGTCGGTCCGTGGCCTTGGACCTCAGGAAGGCAGCGAAATCGCCCTGAGGGAGCATCACCACGCGGGTGAACTGCTCGCGGTCCATGCCCAGCAGTGCCGTGATCTCAGCGCCTGCTTCGTCGTTCCGCCCCGACTTCTCTGTCCAGGCGCCGCCGATCCGTTCCCGGAGCAGGGTTTTGGCCTGCTGGGTGGTGAAACCGTTTTTGCCCCGGGCGCTGGGCTTCTCCCACGACGGGGACCTTGTGACCTCAAAATGGCGGCCCTGGGCGGAGAACTCGCACGTGACGGCCGGTTCCAGGGCAGGCTCAGCGTGATCGCTGCGGAGCCGCTTGCCTTCCTGGCGCGCACCCGGGACGGATCCGTACAGGGCAAAGCAGACTGCATCAAGGACGCTGGTCTTGCCTGCTCCGGTGGGGCCGTTAAGGAGGAACAGCCCGTGGGCGCTCAACCTGTCGAAGTCGATTTCCTCCGTGCCGGCAAAGGGCCCGAACGCCGAAATTTTCAGGCGGTGGATTCTCACAGCGATGCCTCCCGGAGGCGCACGTTGTCCATGGCAACAGCAAGGGCCGCCCGTTCAGCCTCATCGGCTTCCCGGCCCCGGACATGATCCAGGAAGCCGCAGCAAACAGACAGATCGTCCTGGGCTTCGGCAAGCCTGCTGCTGTAGCTTGCCGCTGCCCTGGTGGCGCCGCCCTGCGTATCAAAACCGAGGACCAGGGTGTCCGGGAAGCGGGCCCGGAGCCGTTCCATGGCCTGCTGTGGCCTATGGGGATCCGTCAAAGTTATTTGGCAGTACGCGCCTTCAGCCCACGCGTGCTCAGCGGACTCCAGCAATTCCGCGATCTCGCCTCGAAGCACGGCTAGCTTCCGGGGCGGTTCCCACGTCAGTTCCGAGACGCCGTTGACGCCGTCCGGGCCGACGTCGATCAGCCAGCTGCCCTTGGTGTGCTTGGCTTCTGAGAACGAGTAGGCCAGCGGGGAGCCTGAGTATCTGACGCCCGGCGAAAGGGATTGGCGCCCGTGCAGGTGCCCCAACGCGGTATAGCTGAAGCCATCGAAGAGATCCAGGGGCACGGCCCCCACTCCGCCGATGCTGAGATCACGCTCGCTGTCAGAGCTGATTCCACCGCTGGCAAAGGTGTGCGCCAGCACCACGGAGTGGACCGCACCGGCTTTGCTCCGCTCCGCAAGGTCCGTGCGGATGCGGTTGGTGGCGGCGCGCGTCACTTCGAAATGGCTGGCGGGCTCCACCCCCAGCTGCTCACCCACCAGACGCGGTTCCAGCCAGGGAATCCCGTAGATGGCCAGGACCGCGCTGTCCGCCCCCTGCTTGCCAGCAGCGGGTTCAAGCGGCAGGATGATGGGTTTGTCCAGATCCGCCACACGGGTACGCAGGTGGACGCCGCCCCGCTCCAGGAGCCGGGAGGCGAATCCCAGCCTGATGGCCGAATCGTGGTTGCCGCTTGTCAGCACCACGTGGGCGCCGGCGGAGGTCAGCCTGACCAGGGCCTCGTCAAGCAATCCCACGACGTCGACGCCCGGCAGGGCGCGGTCGTAGACGTCACCGGCAATCAGGACGACGTTGACCTTATTTTCGGCGACGGCGCTGACGAGCTGATCGACGAAGTCCCGCTGGGCCTCCAGCATCCCGACGCCGTGGAACGACCGGCCCAAATGCCAGTCCGATGTGTGCAATAACCGCATGTTCCTAAGCTATCGGCTGCCACTGACAGTTTCGGCAACCGCCGCAGCGGACCGTCCTAGCCGCGCTTCCCGTCAAAGAATTCACGTGCCTCGTCCCGGTTCTCCGGCTCCTCCGGAGTGACCACGGCAGAGCCGGCAGGAGCAGTGGCGGGCACGGCGGTCTCCCGGACCTCCGGAGACCCGGCGTCCCCGGCGTCGTGGGCAGTTTCACCGGCGTTCGACCCGGCGTCCCCTGCAGGAAGGCCTGACGCTGCCGCCGGTTCGGCGAAGCCACGGAAGACCAGGCCTGCGATGGCGGCTCCCACAAGCGGCGCGACCCAGAACACCCACAGCTGCTCAAGGGACCAGCTGGAGCTGAATACGGCGGAGGCGGTGGCGCGGGCCGGGTTGAAGGGGGCGTTGCCCACCGACAGGCCAAGCTGGAGCAGGACGGCGAAGGCAAGGCCCACGGCAACGGCGGCGGACGTGTTGTTGTTGTTTTTGTCCTTGGTGGTACCGATGAACACGGCAACCAGGATGGCGGCGCCAAGTACTTCCAGCAGGAGCACCGCTGCGAGGGGGGCCTGAATGATCGAGTGCTCGCCAAAGCCGGCCGTGACGGTGTCGAACGCGGTCCTGCTGTCCTGGATGCCCGGAAGGGTCCGGAGGATTCCGAAGAGGGCCAGTGCGCCCAGGAGGCCGCCTACAAGCTGCGCGCCGATGTAAGCGGCCGCGTCGGCAAGGCGGATCCGGCCGGCAACCGCGTGGCCCACTGTCACGGCAGGGTTGAAGTGTCCGCCGGAAACGTAGCCCACGGCCAGCATTGCTGCGGTCACGGCCAGGCCTGCTGCGAGCGCCGCGGGCAGCGGGCTGGACTGCGGGATGGAGAACAAGGGCACACCCAGGCCTGCGACCACGAGGAAGAGGCTGCCAAAGGCTTCCGCGGAGAGCCTGGCTGCCAGCCCATGGCGGACCTGGGCGGGACTGCCCGCTGCTGGCGCCGGAGCGGGATCACGGTGGACGGGCAAGGGCATGGTCATGGCGGGGCAGTCCTTATCAAAGCGGTGTCACTGCGGCGGGGTGCGAACACGCCGGGCCGCGGAAATTTGTGGGGGCCATTGCATTCTGCCAAGGGATTCTGGACATTGGCTGAGTCCGAGCTTAGCGCCCGGCACCCGGGAGCCCTGCCGCCACGGTAAATTTGCTGTCATGAGCATCGATCAAGGCGCCGTTGGGGCGCCCTCGCTGAAATCCCGCATCCATGGCTGCCTCCTGGGCGGCGCCTTGGGAGATTCCCTGGGTTACGCGGTGGAATTCGACTCGATCGAGGCCATCCGGCGACGTTTCGGACCGGACGGATTGACTGATCTGACAGCGCTCGACGGCGGCAGCCACTTTTCGGACGACACCCAGATGACGCTGTACACCGTTGACGGATTGGTGGAGGCACTCGAGTGGGCCAATGACGGGGTGGGCGCGGACGTGAACGCCTGCCTGTGGCTGGCCTACCTCCGCTGGCTGGATACCCAGGGCGAGCCTGCACACCCGGCCGCCCCGGCGCCCCCGCCGCGGTGGATCGACAGCCACGAGGTCCTCAGGCACCGCCGCGCGCCCGGAAACGCGTGCCTCTCCGGGCTGGCGGGCGGGGAGATGGGAACAGTCTTCCGGCCCGTCAACCCGGACTCGAAGGGCTGTGGAACAGTCATGCGCTCGGCTCCGTTCGGCCTCATTCCCCACATATCGGCCGACGCCGTCTGGAAGTTCAGTGCCGACGCCGCCTCCCTGACACACGGCCATCCGTCCGCACGGCAGAGTGCCGCAGGCTTCAGCCTGCTGATCCACCGCCTGGTGTCCGGCGACAGCCTGAAGGTTGCTGCGGAGGCGGTTCTCGAGCAGGTCCGCGGTGTAAAGGAGGTGGCAGCTGAACTGCCGGAGCGGCTGGAAGCCGCACTCCGGCTGGCCGGGTCCGCTGCCCTCACACCGGAGGAACTGGTCCGGCACCTGGGTGAGGGCTGGGTCGCCGAGGAAGCGTTCGCCGTCGGGCTTTACGCGGTCCTGGCCACAGCGCCGCAGGCCGGCTCCGGCGGCTCACCGCAGGCGCACTTCAGGGCCGCCGTTTCGCTGGCCGTCAACCACAGCGGCGACAGCGATTCCACCGGGTCAATTGCCGGAAATATCCTGGGCGCTTTCTACGGGGAGGACTGCCTGCCGGAGCAGTGGCTTGGGGCGCTCGAAGCGCCGGAGGTCATCCGGGGTATGGCCGATCAGCTGGTGGGTGTTACGACCGCCTGAGTGTGACGTTGTTGCAGGCCTCGCAGACGTCCTCGGGGATCAGGCCCCGGCGCTGCAGCTGCCCGAAGATGACGCAGCCCAGGCAGAAACCGGCGAAGGCCTCCAGTGAGGCCGCGGCGATCAGGACCGCCAGCACAATCCAGGCGGCCGGGGCAGCACCGGCAGCGAAAAGGATCAGCGCAGTGGTGGACACCACCGTGCCCATGCCCTGGGCAAAGCGCTTGGGCGGTCCGGGAACCAGGAGCGCCCGGCCCAGCCGGGGCGCCAGGACCTTGACCGAGAGCAGGGCGAGCGGTGAAATCCGCGGTCCGAACAGCACGCGCAGCCAGAATCCCGCAGCCAGCAGCACCAGCCCCCACCCGGAACCGGTCAAGAGTGTCACGCCGGCAAGGAGCACCACCAGTCCGGCGGTGATCCGCGCCGCGTACTCGTTGACGGGGTTCGGGAAGGCAAACACGGCGGACCAGTTGATTCCGGTGGCCCCGGTGCCGTTAGGGGTACTCATCCTGCAAGGCTAGGAGCCTGCTGCCCCGCAGGAAAGATTTGTTGCGCCGCATGAACGCCGAAGGACCGCCTGGGCCTAACGCCCCGGCACCGGGGCGTAGCCGCCCACCATCTGCAGGAACTCGCCTTCAGACAGAACCTCAATGGCCTGGCCGCGGTCGTGCAGCTCCAGGACACGCCGCGCCTTGCCGGTCAGCCTTCCGGAGCGCAGGTCCGCGGCCACAAACCCGTCGCCCACCACCAGCACCGTGGTGCGGGCAGTCACCCGGCTCTCCGGCCGGGCACCCAGTTCCGCAGAGCGCACTTTGGCTTCCGGCCGGGCCATGGCGAGCTCGCCGGTGAAAACTACGGTCTGGCCATACAGCGGATGGGACGGTTCGGCGTCGGCATTAGGCACGGGGTTGGGACCTTCCTCCGGCCAGCCTGCCAGGAAAGGCCTGACCAGCGCCGCTCCGTTGCTGCCGCCGCCCGAAACCGCGGCCAGGCTCGCTTTGGAGAGCCCATCACGTGCCGGATCGAAGGCGTGCTGACGGGGCAGCTCAAGTCCCAGCGACAGGTACAGTTCCGCGATGCTGTTGGCGTTGTTCCGCCCTGCGATATCGATCAGAATGCCGGCGCACGCACGGGCATCCTCCGCGGCGTCGTGGTGGTTGACCAGGGGCACGCCGGCTTCCTCCGCAGCGAACGGCAGGGAATTGGAGACCAGCGAATAGCAGCGCCGGGAAAGCATTACGGTGCAGACATAGTCATAGGCGGGGCCCCGCAGCCCGGAAACCTCCAGCCCGGACCGGATCACGCCGAGGTCAAAGGCGGCATTGTGGGCGGCCAGGATGTCGTCGCCAATAAAGGCGCCGATCTCCGGGAACAGCTCACCGAACCGCGGGCGGCCTGCCACGTCCTCGGACCTGATGCCGTGGATCCGGACGTTGTGGTACTCGAAGTGGTCATGGCCCGACGGCGGCCGCATCAGCCAGGACGCCTCGTCCACCACGCGTCCGCCCCGGACTTTCGTCAGGCCCACCGCGCACGGTGAACCACGGAAGCCGTTGGCAGTCTCGAAGTCGATCGCCGTAAAGTCCAAACCCACGGCCCACACTTTACCGCCGGACAGGGCCGTTCCCGTGTCACCGGGGCGGCCCTGTCACCGAAATCACCAGTGCCGGCATCCCCCTGCACACACGGGACCCCTGCCTGCGTCAAGTACCCTAGGGAGGTGAACTTCCTTGCGATCAGTGACTTTGCCGTGCCCATGCTGGGTGGAGCAGGACCGGTCCAGCCGCAGCTGGCCTCCTTCCTGCCCGACTGGCTGAACCCCCAGATCTTCCTGGCCGATCCTGCACTTGCCCCGTGGGTGGTACTGCTGGTGTGCGGGATCGTCTTCGCCGAGACCGGCCTGCTGGTGGGGTTCTTCCTCCCCGGCGATTCGATGCTGTTTACGGCCGGGCTGCTGGTGGCCACCGACACCATCAAATTCAATGTCTGGCTGTTGTCGCTGCTGATCATCATCGCGGCCATCATCGGCAACCAGACGGGCTACTTCATTGGCTCCAAGGCAGGCCCTGCGATCTTCAACAAGCCGAACTCCCGCCTGTTCAAGCGCGAGAACGTTGAGAGCGCGCACGCCTTCTTCGAAAAGCACGGCGGCAAGGCCCTGATCCTGGCCCGCTTCGTGCCGATTATCCGGACCTTCGTGCCGGTGATTGTGGGCGTGGCCCAGATGAGCAAGCGGAAGTTCTTCCTCTACAACGTGATTGGCGCCGTGCTCTGGGGCGGCGGAGTGACACTCCTCGGCTACCTCCTGGGCGACCGCGTTCCGTGGGTGCGCGAGAACCTGGACATCATCTTCATCGCCATTGTCCTGCTGTCCGTAATCCCCATCGGCGTTGAGGTCCTCAAGGGCTTGTCAGCCAAGCGCCAGGCCGCGCACTTCGGTACTGACGCCATCGACGAATTCATTGAGGAACACGCTCCCGTGGAGGAACGCAAGACCAACCTGGACTAAGCAGTCCGAAGCACACGTGAGGGGCCCTGCATCGCAGGGCCCCTCACGTGATTAAGTCTCTGGCAGCAGGTCCGCCGCGGGCCCCTGCGCAGTCCCGCCTACTGCCGGGCGAGAGCCTCGACGATGGCAGGCACCAGGGCCCGGAAGGCCTTGCCGCGGTGGCTGATCGCGTTCTTCTCCTCGGAGGTCAGCTCCGCGCAGCTGCGGCTCTCCCCCACCGGCTGCAGGACGGGGTCATAGCCGAAGCCGCCCTCACCGCGGGGTTCCCGGAGCAGGATTCCCTCCAACTGGCCGTACTCCACCACTTCGCGGCCGGAGTCCGCCCCCGGCACGGCCAAGGCAGCGGCGCACACGAATGCCGCTCCGCGATAGCCGTCCGGCACATCGGAAAGCTGGTCCAGGAGCAGCCTCAGGTTGGCGGCGTCATCGCCGTGGCGGCCGGCCCATCGCGCGGAGAAGATTCCCGGCGCACCGCCCAGGACGTCAACCGCCAGCCCCGAGTCGTCGGCAATCGCCACCAGACCCGTAGCCTCGGCAACGGCGCGGGCTTTCAACAGCGAGTTCTCGGCGAACGTCACACCGGTTTCGACGACGTCCGGCGCACCGGCCGCGGCGGCATCCACAACCTGGGTATCGACGTCGAGCCCCGGAATCTGGCCCCGGAGGAGGTCCCGAAGCTCCCGCAGCTTGCCCTGGTTGTGGGTGGCCAGGACGAGGCGCGGAGCCACGGCACCGTCAGCGTCCGGATTCACAGAACCGGCGATCACAGGGCGTCAGCGAGGGTTTCCCGCTGGATGGCAGCCAGCTGGGTGGTCCCCAGCAGTGCCAGGTCCAGCAGCTGGTTGAGCTCGTCCCGGTCAAAGGGTGCGCCCTCGGCAGTGCCCTGGACCTCCACGAACTTCCCGGAGCCGGTAACCACCACGTTCATGTCGGTCTCGGCGCGGACGTCCTCGACATAGGGCAGGTCAAGCATGGGCACGCCGTCGATGATGCCCACCGAGACGGCGGCGATGGTGTCGATCAGCGGCTGGGCGTTCTTGGCGATGAGCTTGTTGTCCCGGGCAAAGCGGATGGCGTCGGCCAGCGCCACGTAGGCTCCGGTGATGGCCGCGGTGCGGGTTCCGCCGTCGGCCTGCAGGACGTCGCAGTCCAGGACAATGGTGTTCTCGCCCAGGGCTTTGGTGTCGATGATGGACCGGAGCGACCGGCCGATAAGCCGGGAGATCTCGTGGGTGCGCCCGCCGATCTTTCCCCTGACCGATTCGCGGTCGGAGCGCGTGTTGGTGGCGCGGGGAAGCATGGCGTACTCGGCCGTCACCCAGCCGCGGCCCTCGCCCTTGAGCCAGCGGGGCACACCTGCCGTCAGCGAAGCGGTGCACAGGACCCTGGTGTTGCCGAACTCGATCAGGGCCGATCCCTCTGCCTGCTTCGACCATCCCCGGGTGATGCTGATGGGGCGGAGCTGATCGGGGGCGCGGCCGTCGGCGCGAATTACGGGCACTGCTGTTGCTTCTGAAGTCATGGCTTTAGCTTATCGACTTCCCCGGCCCGCTAAATCGTGTAGTGAACCCCGGCCACGGCAACGGCAACATCGCCGCCGAATACCGGCCTTGCTTCGGCCATCACGGTGGTTTGTGACGTCCAGACGGGGATGTGCGTGAGGAGGAGCCTGCGCGCACCTGCCGCGGCCGCTGCCTCACCCGCCCGCTTACCGGTCAGGTGCACGTCCTTGATGGAATCGTCCCGGCCTTCCTCAAACGCGGCTTCGCAGAGGAACAGGTCAGCGTCCTTGGCCGCCTCTTCCAGGCCTGCACAGGAATCCGTATCACCGGAATAGGTCAGCACCCGGGAGACCTTACGGCCGTCCTTGTCCGGCTCCGTTGCCTCGACCCGGAGGGCGTAGGCCTCCTCCACCGGGTGGTTCACTGCGAATGGCGTCACCGTGAAGGGCCCCACCGTAACGGACTCCCGCTCGGTCCAGTTGGTGAAGTCGAATTCCTCATGCATTCCTGGATCCAGCTCCAGCCCGTAGGCGGTGGCCATCCGGTCCGCGGTTGCGGCGGGTCCCCACACCGGGATCCTGCCCCGCCCCCAGCCGCCCGGCTTCCACCGGACAGCCACGTGCAGGCCGCACAGGTCCATGCAGTGGTCAGGATGCAGGTGGGTGAGGAAGATGGCGTCGATGTCCTCGAGGTCCGTGTAGCGCTGGATTGCACCCAGCGCCCCGCTGCCCAGGTCCATCACGATCTTCCACGTCCGCTCGCCGTCGGTGGCTGTCAGCAGGTAGCACGACGCCGGTGAGCCGGGGCCGGGAAAGGAGCCTGTGCAGCCAACGATGGTGAGCTTCACAGGGCAGGACCTCCGGCCCTGTGGGTGCTGACAAAGTTCGAAATCCTTGGCCCTGCGGTTCGCCCGGAGGCGGCGTTCTGGGCGGCTGCCACCATCTCGGGAGTGATCCGGGCAAGGCTTCCTGTGGGGTACTGGGCGGCGACGTGATCCACGTGCTGGACGGAGAGGACCTCCGGGCCCAGGAAGCGGCGGGCCAGGGCCTCGAACTGGGCGGCGTCACCTGTGGCAATGAAGTGGTGTTCGGGCGCGCTGACCTCAGTGCGCTGCAGGTCATGGGTGGCAAGGGCGCGGTACACGTCTTTGGCTGTTTCCTCGGCGCTGGACACGAGTGTCACGTCGTCGCCCATCACCAGGGAGATCACCCCCGTCAGCAACGGATAGTGGGTGCAGCCGAGCACAAGGGTGTCAACGCCGGCGGCCTTCAGGGGCGCCAGGTATTCCTCGGCAAGTGCCCGCAGCGCCGGACCCATGGTAATGCCGGCTTCAACGTAATTGACGAATTCCGGGCAGGCCACGGAGGTGATGGACAGGTCCGGCGCGGCGGCAAAGGTGTCCTCGTAGGCCCGGGAACCTACGGTGGCGGACGTGCCAATGACGCCGATCCTGCCGCTGCGCGTGGCGGCAACTGCGCGCCGCACAGCCGGCTGGATCACTTCGATGACGGGTATGCCGTACCGGGCTGTGTAGCGTTCGCGGGCGTCCCGGAGGACAGCGGCCGACGCCGAGTTGCAGGCAATGGTGAGGAGCTTGACGCCGGAATCCACCAGTTCGTCCATCACGCCCAGGGCGTTCGCCCTGACTTCGGCGATGGGCAGCGGCCCGTACGGGCCGTGGGCGGTGTCCCCCACGTAAAGGATGGATTCGTTGGGCAGCTGGTCGATGATGGAGCGCGCCACCGTCAGGCCGCCGACGCCCGAGTCAAAGACCCCAATGGGGCGGGACCCCACCTGGCCGGCGGTTTCGCCGGCGGCGGAGTCCGGCGCTGCTGCCACTGAAGGATCCATGCTCGAGGCTGTTGTCATGATTATTCGAGGATAGGTCTTCCCTGAGTCCGCAGCCATCACATTGTGGCGGCCGACTCATGTCGAATGTGTCACAGTATGGTCCCTGCCGGGACCGCCTGCGCGGTTCAGGAGCGTGAATCGAGCGACTGGAGCATCGCCTGGACCAGCGACTCCTGCAGCCAGGTGGTGAAGTTGTACACCAGCGCGAGGTAGCTTTCCACGTCCTCCGCCTGGGACCAGTCCTGCATCAGGTGGACGTGCTCGGCATCCTCCTCGTCACGGATGTCCAGCCGCTCCGCCAGCACGAGGCGGACATCGTTCAGGGCCATGGACCAGTGCCGTGCACCCTCGGCGGTCAGGACCACTTCGTCCTTGTCCAGGTCCAGCGCGGCGGCGCGCAGCGCGCCGATCTTGGTTTCCCGGAGCGAGCGTTCGGTGAGCTGGCGGAACTCCAGGGACGCGCCGTCGTCGTCCTTCATGACATTGGGCAGCAGCCGCTTGACCGCTCTGTCCGACGGTTCGCGGACGTCCATGTCCAGCCCGATCAGTGCGGCCAGCGGATCCTGGTTCTCGCGCTCCTCCGGCTGAAGCATGGAGATGACATCGTCAATCAGGCTGCGGAGCAGTTCCCGTTCAGCCGGTTCCAGGAATCCGGTGATGCCTTTGAGTCCGCTTTTGAATGCCTTAGCCACGTTTCCCCTTGCCCTGGCCGGATCCGCCGGATTTCTTTGAATTCCCGCCGTTTCCGCCGCTGGCCTTTTCCACGGTGGCCCACAATCCGAAGCCGTGCATGGCCACTGCGTGCCGCTCCACCTGCTCCTTGCTGCCGTGGGCAACGATCGAGCGGCCCTTTTTGTGGACTTCCATCATCAGCTTGTTCGCTTTGGACTCCGAATAACCGAAGTAGCTCTGGAACACGTAGCTGACATAGCTCATCAGATTAACCGGGTCATTCCAGATCACCAGGTTCCACGGGATGTCCGGGGCGGTCAGGGAATCGGTGGAGGCATCAGTGCCGGTCCGGGTCCCCTCCCTTGTACCAGGGCCGGGCGCAACGCTTATGGTCATCTGTCCATTCTATGGGGAGGATGGGCCCACGCCGGCGAGGGCCCCGCGGCGAAGCGGAGCGAGACGTGGGAGCCGGTGGGTGGGCCCACGGCGGCGAGGGCCCCGCGGCGAAGCGAAGCGAGACGTGGGAGCCGGCGGGGACTAGAGTGAATTTTGTGAGTACCCCTGCCGGCTGGGACCATCCCCGCACGTCCTTGTACACAGACCACTACGAGCTGACCATGCTGCAGGCGTCGCTGCATTCCGGCGCCGCCCACCGCAGGTCGGTGTTCGAGGCCTTCGCCAGGCGGCTGCCCGACGGCCGCCGGTACGGGATCGTGGCCGGTACCGGGCGGCTGCTCGAGGGCCTTGCGGACTTCCGCTTCGGCGAAGCGGAGCTGGATTTCCTGGGCCGGACCGGCGTGGTCAACCAGGACACCCTGGAGTACCTGGCAAATTACCGGTTCACCGGTGACATCTGGGGCTACCCCGAGGGCGAGGCCTACTTCCCCAACTCCCCCATCCTCATTGTCGAATCCACGTTCGCCGAAGCGTGCATGCTAGAGACGTACGTGCTCTCGATCCTGAACCATGACAGCGCCATTGCCTCCGCCGCGTCGCGGATGGTCACCGCGGCCGGCACCCGGCCCTGCATCGAAATGGGTTCCCGGCGCACGCACGAAGAGGCGGCCACCGCCTCCGCCCGCGCCGCCGTCATCGCCGGATTCCACAGCACCTCCAACCTCGAGGCAGGCATCCGCTACGGCATCAAGACCGTGGGAACCGCCGCGCACTCCTTCACCCTCCTGCACGACACCGAACGCGAGGCGTTCGAGGCCCAGCTCGCCTCCCTGGGGGAAGGCACCTCACTGCTCGTGGACACGTACGACGTCGAAACGGCCGTCCGGACGGCCGTTGAGTTGGCGGGGCCGAAACTCGGGGGCGTCCGCCTCGACTCCGGCGACCTCGTGGCCCAGGCACAGTGGGTCCGCCGGCTGCTGGACGAGCTCGGCAATGAGAACACCCGGATCATGGTCACCTCGGACCTTGACGAATTCGCCATCGCCGGGCTTCAGTCCGCTCCGGTGGATTCCTACGGAGTGGGCACGTCGCTGGTGACCGGCTCGGGGGCGCCCACCGCCAGCATGGTCTACAAGTTGGTGAGCCGCACCGACGACGCCGGCAATTTCATCTCAGTGGCCAAGGCGGCCAAGAACAAAACCAGCATGGGCGGACGCAAGTATGCGCTGCGCAAACTCAACGAGCGCGGTACGGCCACCCAGGAAATCGTCGGGATCGGCCACCGGCCCGAAGACGACGGCAACGACAGGCCCCTGCTGCAGCAGTTTATGAAGAACGGCGAGCTGCTGCCCGGCTGGACCGGGCATGAAGGCGTCATGCGGGCCCGCCAGCGGCATGCTGACACCATGACCGAGCTGCCCGCCGTGGTCAACCGCCTGCAGCGCGGCGAGCCGGCCATCCCCACCATCTACGAGGAGAACTGATGTCCCGCGCCCTGATCATCGTCGACGTCCAGAACGACTTCTGCGAGGGCGGTTCGTTGGCCGTGGCCGGCGGCGCCCACGTGGCTTCGGCCATTAGTGACTATGTTGACGCCCACCACACCGAGTTCGACCACGTTGTTGCAACCCAGGACTGGCACATCGATCCCGGTGCGCACTTCTCCGACACCCCGGACTTCAAGGACAGCTGGCCCCCCCACTGCGTCGCGGGAACGCGGGGCGCCGAACTGCACCCGGACCTGGACACGGAATACATCCAGGCCTATTTCCAGAAAGGACAGTTCGCCGCAGCGTACTCCGGTTTTGAGGGCCTGCTCGCACCTGAGGATGCCGTCCCCACCGGCGAACGGCTGGCCGGGTCCCTCCCCGCCGACGCCGACGCAACGGATTACTCGCCGGCGGACGACGCCATCGGGCTGGACGACTGGCTGCAGAGCCACGACGTCGAAGATGTGGTGGTGGTGGGGATCGCCACCGACTACTGCGTCATGGCCACCGCCCTGGACGCGGTCCAGGCCGGGTACTCGGTGACGGTCATCCGGTCACTGACGGCTGGCATTGCCGAGGACCTCGAAGATGCTGTTGCCGAAATGGAGCTCGGCGGCGTCGAAATCGGCTGATCACTTCCGGCGGGTTCGCTTCCTGGGCTCCCGGCCGGCTGATCACTTCCGGCCGATGAACCAGTCCTGGAGCTTGCGCAGCCTCGACTGCAGCTGTTCCTCGTTGGCCTGCGCCACCGGCGGCCCGCCGCAGACTGTCCGGAGCTTGGTGTGCACCACCCCGTGCGGGGTCCCGGTCCGCGCCGACCAGGCCGCCACGTTCTTGGCCAGCTCGTTCCGCAGGTCCATCAGCATCCGGTGGTCAGGAATTGCCGGTGCCGCGGCGGCCGGTTCAGCCACCGGGGAGCGCCGGTTCTTCCGGTTCAGCTGCTCGTGCTGGCGCTGCCGCAGGAGGGTGCCCACCTGCTCGGCATCCAGAAGCCCGGGGATGCCCAGGAAATCAAGTTCATCCTCGGAGCCCACCTCTCCCCCGGTGCCGAACTCGCCGCCGTCGAACAGGACCCGGTCAAAGGACGCCTGCGAATCCAGGGCTTCAAACTTGCCTTTGGTCAGGCTGTCCGAGGCCTTGTCCTCCCGGTTGGCCTCGGCCATCAGGGAATCCTCGGGCGAGAACAGTCCGTCACCGTCCTCCTTCTCGGGGCGGTCCAGGGCGTGGTCCCGTTCCATTTCCATGGAGTTTGCCAGTCCCATCAGCGCCGGCACCGACGGAAGGAACACCGAGGCGGTTTCACCCCGCTTGCGGGCACGCACAAAGCGTCCCACCGCCTGGGCAAAGAAGAGAGGCGTGGACGTGGACGTGGCATAGACGCCCACGGACAGGCGCGGCACATCCACGCCTTCGGAGACCATACGAACGGCCACCATCCAGCGTTTCTCGCTGGTGGCGAATTCTTCAATCTTGCTGGACGCCTTGGCGTCGTCGGAGAGGATCACTGTGGGTGATTCGCCGGTGATCTTCTTAAGCTGGCCCGCGTAGGCCCTGGCATCCTCATGGTCCGTCGCGATGACCAGACCGCCGGCATCAGGGACGGTGCGGCGCACTTCACTGAGGCGCTTGTCGGCTCCGGCCAGGACTGCCGGGATCCATTCGCCGGCGGGGTTGAGGGCTGTCCGCCAGGCGTGGGCGGTGATGTCCTTGGTAACAGCGGCTTCGCCGAGGGAAGCAGCCATCTCTTCGCCGGCGCTGGTGCGCCACCGCATCTGGCCGGAGTAGGCCATGAACATGACCGGCCGGACCACGTGGTCCCGCAGGGCGTTGCCGTAGCCATAGGTGTAGTCCGCTTTGGAGCGCCTGATGCCGTCGCGGTCCTCGGCGTACTCCACGAACGGGATGGGTGAGGTGTCCGAACGGAACGGCGTACCCGTCAGGGACAGGCGCCGCGCCGCAGGATCGAAGGCCTCCTTCAGGCCATCACCCCAGGACAAAGCCTCGCCGCCGTGGTGGATCTCGTCCAGGATCACCAAGGTGCGTGCGGCCTCCGTCTTGGCGCGGTGCAGCATTGGCTTGCTGGCGACCTGCGCGTACGTGACCGCCACACCGACGAAGCCGCGGCCGTGCTGGCCGTCGGCGTTCTTGAAGTTCGGATCAATGGCGATGCCCACCTTGGCGGCAGCATCAGCCCACTGCCGCTTCAGGTGGTCCGTGGGCGCCACAATGGTCACCCGGTTCACTGCCCCGGATTCGATGAGCATGGAGGCCACGCGCAGGGCGAACGTGGTCTTACCGGCGCCGGGGGTTGCTACTGCGAGGAAATCCCGGGGACCGGTCCTGAAGTAGAGATCAAGTGCTTCCTGCTGCCAGGCACGGAGTTTTTGGGCGGTTCCCCAGGCTGCGCGTTCCGGATAAGCCGGGGGCAGGGTGGGGCCGCCAAAGAGCGTCTCCGTCACTACTTGTTGTTGCCTGAGTCCCCTCCGGGACCCTTGCCGCCGTCGTTGCCCGGGCGGAGGCCTTCATAAACCTCTTTGCACATGGGGCACACCGGAAACTTCTGCGGATCCCGGCCGGGCGTCCATACCTTGCCGCACAGGGCAATGACGGGCTCACCCGTCAGCGCGGATTCCATGATCTTTTCCTTGCGCACGTAGTGCGAGAAGCGTTCCCGGTCTCCGGGCTCCACTTCCTGGCGCAGCTCTTCGCGCTCGATGGTGGCCGTGGACGTTCCAGCCCCGGAAAGCTCGCGCATCGGGTCGTTTTCGAGAGGGTCCGTCATGCTAGTCATGGCATCCATCTTAGCCTCCCGGGGATGGGGACGCTCGACGGCGGCCGGACCGTTTCGTCCTCACAGTCCCTGCCAGGCAGGTTTGTGCTCGTAGGTGTGCCGGTAGAAGTCTGCAAGCTTCAGCGAGGACGCGGCGGCTTCGTCCAGCAGGATGGTGGCATGCGGGTGGAACTGCAGGATCGACGCCGGGCAGAACGCCGAAACGGGGCCCTCCACAAAGTCGCGGACCGCCGGGGCCTTCCGGGCGCCGGTGGCCACCAGGACCACGTGCCGGGCCTCCATGATGGTGCCCAGCCCCTGGGTGACCACGTGGTGCGGCACCGCGGCCAGGCCCGGAAAGAACCGGGCGTTGTCCCGCCGGGTCTGCTCGATCAGGCTCTTGATCCGGGTACGGGACGCGAGGGAGGAGCCTGGTTCGTTGAAACCGATGTGGCCATCGGTTCCCACACCGAGAAGCTGGAGGTCCACCCCGCCCGCTGCCTGCAGGGCGTCCTCATACGAACGGCAGGCTGCGGGAAGGTCTTCCGCGGCGCCGTCGGGCGTGTGGACATTGGTTTCATCAATGTTCACCCTGCTGGTGAACTCCCGCCGGATCACTTCCCGGTAGGATTCCGGATGCCCGTGTTCCAGCCCCACATACTCGTCCAGCGCAAAAGCATGTGCCCTGCTGAAATCAAGGCCGCCGCGGCTGTGCCTCGCGGCCAGTTCGTCGTAGACGGGCAGGGGCGAGGACCCCGTAGCCAGGCCCAGCACGGCCTCGGGTTTCTTCCGCAGCAGCTCCTCGATGGCAGCGGCCGCCAGCTTTCCGATCTGCTTGCTGCCGGGGAGGATCACGACTTCCATGGACCAGACCTTTCGTTGGCCGGATTCAGCGGTTCACGGTGAGCTGGGCGAGCAGTTCGGGCCCGCGGGCATCAAGCCACTTTCCACCCAGCCGGATGCCCGCTCCAAACAATGCCAGCCCCAGCATCAGGCCCACGGCCAGGTTGGCCCATCCGAAGACGGGGTTGCCGGTCACCATCTGCGCGATGAAGAGCCCCACCTCGGGCAGGACCAGCAGACTGAGGATGCCCATGCCGGCGAACTGCACAGCAAGGGTCTGTCCTACGTTGCCCGGGGGCTTTTTGAACGGGCTGTCGCCGGGCAACGGAACAGCCACGGTGTAGCGGGCCGATACTACGGAGGACAGCCCCAGTCCGGTGAACAGGACACCCAGGCTGAGGCCTAGCTGGCCCGGCAACGCTCCCCAGGCGCCCGTGAAAAACGCCTGGCCAATGGCGAAAATGAGCACCACCGGAAGACCGAAGGCAAGGCAGGCAAGCGCACGCCCGAGCCGGTCCTCAACGCCCCGCACCCCCGTGGCCACATGCAGCGCGAAAGCTGTGTTGTCGTAGGAGACATCCGCCGAAATGGACCAGGCCAGCAGAAACGCAGAGAGCGGTGCTGCCATGGCCAGCGCCCCGTAGTCGCCGGACTGGCTGCCCTGGAAGACCAGCAGCAGGGGCAGCAGCGGAACCACCACCAGGGAACCGGAATAGCGGGGATCGCGTATCCAGTACGTCAGTGACCTCGCAGTCACGGCACCGGCCGGAGTGGCCGGCAACACACCAAAAAGACCCAGCTTTCCGCCCTTCCGGCTCCCGCTGCCGGCGTACGGCGGATTGACCAGGGCGCGCTCCAGGAGCAGCTTCCAGCACCACGCCAGGCCTGCCAGCGTGGCCACTGCGATAAGGAGTTTGATGGCGGCTTCAAGGGGCCGGCCGGCGGCGACGTCCCCGCCGAGTGACCATGCCGCCCCCAAGGGTGTCCAGGACAGCGTGGCCGCCAGCTCGGTGAGGAACCCTGCCGAGGCTGCTATGCCCCGGCTGACACCCGCCACAATCGGCCCCATGAGGACCAGCGGGATCATAAAAGCAACGGCGCTGACATCCTTGAACCGCCGCGACGAAGCGAGGCTGGTGGTTGCTGTGGTCACCACCCTGGAAAGGACGATGCAGCTCAGGACGCCCAGCGCGGCGCCCACCAGCGCCGCGGCCGCCGGAAGCGGGCCCCGCGCCCACGTCCACACAGTTGCCAGCGCCACCAAGGCGGTGGCAAGGCCGGGGATTCCGATCAGCCCGCCGAGCGCCAGGCCGGTCAGGAGCTGCGGCATGGGGATGGCAGAAGTGGTGAAGCGCGCAGGATCAAGGGTCATGTCCACTGCCGAGGCCGCGATGGGAACAATGCCCCAGCCCAGGAGGGCAGCCGAACCACCGAGCACCACGGCAAGGTGGGCAAGTTCCGGATCAGCCCGGCGCAGCAGCACCAGAGCCACCACCAGCGCCCCGACCAGCCCCAGCGCATACAGCCCGCCGAAGGCCATGCCCACCAGCTGCCACGGGCTGCGGCGGAGGCCGTTCCGGAGCAGGGTCAGCTTCAGCCTTAGAAGGTGCGCAACCATTCCAGGCCTTCCGTGTGGTTGCGCCCGCCCACCAGCTGGACAAACCTGTCCTCCAGCGACTCCCCGGCGCGGACTTCATCAACTGTTCCCACGGCCAGCAGCCTTCCGGCGGCAACAACGGCCACGTGGTCGCACATCCGCTGCACCAGGTCCATCACGTGGCTGGACACGATCACCGTCCCGCCTGAGGCAACGTAGCGGTCCAGGATGGCGCGGATGTTTGATGCCGAGACCGGATCCACAGATTCAAAGGGCTCGTCCAGCACCAGGAGCCGCGGAGCATGGATCAGGGCGGATGCGAGCGCGATCTTCTTGGTCATACCTGCCGAGTAGTCCACCACCAATGTCCCGGCATCATTGCCAAGGTCCAGGGCGGACAACAGTTCGCCCACGCGGGAGGCCACCACGTCCTTGTCCATGCCGCGCAGCAGCCCCGCATAGGTGACGAGTTGTTCGCCGGTCAGCCGGTCAAAGAGGCGCACCCCGTCCGGCAGGATGCCCATCAGCTTCTTGGCTTCCAGCGGCCTGGTCCAGACGTCAACCCCGTGCACCACCGCAGTGCCGAAGTCCGGCCTCAGCAGGCCCGTAGCCATTGACAGGGTGGTGGTCTTGCCGGCGCCGTTGGGACCAACGATCCCAAAAAAGGAACCGGCCGGGACGTCCAGGCTGATGCCGTCCACGGCAATCTTGCCGCCGAAACGTTTGGCGAGCCCGCGGATGGACAGGGCGGGGACCGTGCCGGCGGGAAGCACCGGATCAGGATGCGGAGCAGTCATACAGCCAGCGTAGTGCCTGGGCTTGGTCCGGGCGCGGAGCCGAATAGCCGAAGGCGCCTAGAACGAATGCCGCGGCATGGCACGGCGGTACTGCGGGGGCCATGGGAGCTCGTGTCCCAGCTGGAACGCAGCGCGGAGCCACCAGTGCGGGTCGCGGAGCGCCGCCCTGGCAATGAACACGCCGTCGGCCTGTCCGGTGGCCACGGCATGTTCGGCCTGGTCCGCAGAGGTCAGCAGGCCCACGGTGCCGGTGGGCACGCCGGCTTCCCGGCGGATCCGCTCAGAGAAGCCTGTCTGGTAGCCCGGACCGGGCTTGATGTCCTGGTGTGCCACAGCACCTCCGCTGGAAACGTCGATCAGGTCAACGCCGCGCTCCGCAGCCTGGGCGGCCAGCCGGACCGATGCCTGGAGATCCACCCCGCCCCGCGCCCAGTCTGTCGCCGAAATGCGCAGCAGCAGGGGCATCGAATCAGGGATGACGTTGCGCACCGCATCAATGACAGCGAGCATCAGCCGGTTGCGGCCTTCCTCCGTGCGGCCCCAGGAGTCAGTCCTGGTGTTGATCAGCGGGCTCTGGAACTGGTGCAGGAGGTAGCCATGCGCCCCGTGGATCTCAACGGTGTCGAATCCGGCGTCCACGGCACGGACGGCCGCGGCAGAGAAATCACTGATGACCCCGTGGATCTGCCCTTCGGTCATCGCGGCGGGTTTGGCGTAGCCGTCGAACGCTGACGGCGAGGGACCCACCGTGGCCCAGCCGCCGTCGGACTCCGGCACGCTCCCCCGCTGCCCGGAAAACGGCCAGTATGTTGATGCTTTCCGCCCGGCGTGCGCCAACTGGACACCGATTTTGGTGTCAGCGGCGCCGTGGCGGTGCACAAATCCGGTGATCCGCTGCCAGGCCCCGGCCTGTTCGTCGTTGTACAGCCCGGCATCGCGGGGGCTGATCCGGCCCTCCGGGTTGACGGCGGCCGCCTCGGTGAGGATGAGCGCGGCGCCGCCGGTGGCGAAGGAGCCCAGATGCATCAGGTGCCAGTCGTTCGGCACGCCCGGGGCGGCTTCGGGACCGCAGCTGTACTGGCACATGGGTGATACCCAGCCACGGTGCGCCAACTCCAGCGAGCGGAGCTTCAACGGCTCGAAAAGGGCCGGCACTAGAAGAGGACCCTGGCCAGTCCCTGCCGCGCCTTGCCAACACGGGGGTCGGTGGTGCCCACAACGTCAAAGAGCTCAAGAAGGCGGACGCGGGCCGTTTCCCGTTCGGGGCCGAAGTTCCGGCCAATAAAACTGACCACCCGGTTGAAGGCATCCTCCACATGGCCGCCGGCCACGTCCAGGTCCGCCAAACTGAGCTGGACGTCAAGGTTGTCGGGTTCGTTGGCGGCGCGGGTCCGGAGGGCCTCCGTATCGCCGGCCGAGAGCGGCTGCAGCCGGGCCATCAGCTCCACCTGGGCCAGGCCGGCCTTGGCTTCTGCGTCGGCGGGCATTTCCAGCAGGGCCTGGCGGTAGGCCACCGCCGCAGCCTCATAGTCGCCAGCCTCGATGGCGTCGAATGCGGCCTGGTGCAGGGGCGGAAGCGGCGCAGGCTCAGCATCCTCCGGAGTGTTCCCGCCCAGGCTGCCCGTCACCCCGTTCGCTGCTGCCACTTTCAGCAGCTCATCCAGGATGCCCCGGATTTGGGGTTCCTCCGCGCCGCCCTGGAAGAGGGGCACCGGCTGGCCTTTGAGGACGGCGACGGCCGTGGGGACGGCCTGGACCTGGAACGCCTGTGCCAGCTGCGGGAACGCGTCGATGTCCGCGGTTCCCAAAACCAGCCTGCCGGCAAAGCTGTTGACCACGCGTTCGAGGGTGTCCAGCATCGCGGCGGATTCGGGCGAATAAGCGGCCCACAGCGCGATGACAACCGGAACCTGGGCAGAAAGTTCCACCAGCTCCTGGAAGTTGCTTTCGGTGACGTCAACGCGCAGGGGCGCGGCCCCGGCGTCGGCCCCTCCGGCACCCGGGGCTGAACCGCCGGGAGCGGGCGGGCCGGCGGGTGGGGTGGCCGCACCTGCGGCCGGCGCCTGCCGCTGCTTCAGGGAAGAAAGGTCGACGGCGCCACGCAGGTTAAGCAGGCTGGCAGCGGCTGGAGGGACGGGGCGGGAAGCTGGCGAACTCATGCTTTCCACTCTAGCCACTCCGGCCGCTGCCGGGGGTACTGCGTGAGGGGGGTTTACCCCCAGGGTGTTACTTGAAGCTTGCGCCCACCAGTCCGCGGGTGGCTGCCACCAGCTTCATGGGATCGGTGGAGCCTGCCGGCGGAACGTAGACGGCCATGGACTCGGCGAAGTTCAGGACCATGCCCGTGGTGGTTTCCTTGCCGCCGGCGAGCGCCGCGGCGTCGTCACCGATGGTCAGTTTGTCGCCGGAGGCTTTGGGGGTGCCATCGAATCCAAAGTTGATCCGGCCCAGGACCAGCGCCCCACCGTCGGCGGTACGGAAGACCACGGTGCTTTCGGGCACAACCTTGTGGGTGAAGGAGAAGTTGCCGTTCTCGCCTGACTTGACCACTTCGGCCTGGTAGGAAAGCGTGTCCGCGATGTAGGGCGAGGAGGCGCCCTCCACCAGCTTGTCCTTGAAACTGGACTCAGCGTTGGACAGGCGGTCCGCCAGGCCCGCAAGGGCTTCTTCGCCGCTGTAGAGCAGCCCCGATTTGTCGGCGGCGGCCAAAGTCTGCGTACCGCTCCGCTCGATGGCCGGGAACGTGGTGCCCGGCTGGAGCGGGGTGGTCTCGGTCAGCTTGTAGTTTTCCCGGGGTGAGGGCTGGACCAGCGTCAGCAGCTGCGGGACAACGTTGCCATCGCCCTGGGTGACGGCGAGGACGGAGCGGGGCCAGCTGCGTTCACTGGTGACCACCGTGGTGAGGAGCTTGGTGGACCGGACCGGCATGCGCGCTTCGTAGGTGCCCACCTGGGAGCGGATCTTGTAGTTCTGGGTGCGGACCTCAAGCTCGGTCCCGCCAACCCGCTCTGCGAGCTGGGCGGCATCCTTGGCGGCGTCGCCGGCGTCCGCGGCGCTGGAGACCTGCTCCAGGATCCGGCGGAACTGGGCGTCCAGGAGGACAGGTGATGCAGCCGGCTGCCCGGCGGCGGCGGATTCCGTTGCCGGAGCCGGCGCGGGGGTGGTGGCTGCGGTGGCGGCGCCACCGGTCAGTGCAACAACAGCGGCCGTCACAGCCGCAGTGGCTACGCCGCCGGAGACCATCGGGAGCCGTGAGGCGGACCGTGCTTCAGACTTTGCCCGGGCGCGCTGGGCAAATCCACTGCCGCGGCCGTCGCCTTCGCCGTCCTTCTTGCGTGCGGAGAGGAGTGCAAGGGCAATCCCGGCCAGCATCAGGAGCCCGCCCAGGACCATCAGCGGGATGGCCCAGGGGGTGGCGGTGTCATTGGGGAATGTCATGGAGATGGTGGCCGGGGCAGGCTTGGTGCCGTCGGAGGCCAGCAGGAGCGTCCATTCGCCGTCGGCCGGCGGGGTCCACGTGTACTCCAGCTCACCGCTGGCGTTTTCCGTGGAGACCCACAGATCGGAGCCGGCCGGATTCGGGGCTGTCGCCTCGCCGTCGGCATGCTCAACCTGGAGCGACTTCTGGTCTTCGGTAACCCCGGTGATGGTGTTGTGGGCTGTCTGGCCCACCCAGGCGTCAATGTCATCGGGCCGGCCGGCGGCGAGCATGAAGTTGCCGTCTCCCTCGATGTCGATCTTGACCGTTCCACCGTGCAGCGTGCGCAGTTTCTGGTCGATAACGGTCAGGGGAGCCTCGGCGGCATCTGACGGGGCCGAAGCCGTGAAGGTCTCGGAGGGAGCCCAGATGGTTTTCTGGCCGATACCGGCCAGAAGTGTCAGGAGGCCGAGCAGCACGAGTGCGACTGCAGTCTTGAAACGCAAAGGAAACACCTATCATCAGCGGGGGTTTGCTTTCAATAGTAACCGTTTTGTTACCAGGAGCCCCTTTTGGGCATCCGGGGGCGTCCCCGGTCCCCGGTCCGTAATGCTCCGGAGCGGGCTTTCCCGCCTCTGGTAGCAAGGCGGCTGATAGTGTTTGCGATGATCATCACACCGGCCCGCGTATGCGGTGCCACGCACGGAACGGGCACCAAAATCCAGTGACTGACAAGACGGACGAATCTTCCGCGGCCGCCGAAAATCAACCGGCCGTCGGCGCTCCGCAGTCCTTGCCGGAGAAGCCTGCCAAGGTCAGGCGGCGGGCCGCCGCGGCGGCAGCATTGGGCTTTCTTGCACGCCGCCTCCGCCAGCCGTTGCCGGGGGCCCAGCCCAGGCTGCGTTTCGAGATGCCGCCGGAACTGCCAGCGGAATATATCGCGGCTGAGGAAGACGCCGCGGCGGACGGCGAGACCACTCCCCAGTTCGGCAAGCCCGGCCCCCGCATCTCCCCCCAGCACCCGCTGTATATGGGCTTCATGGGCACGGTGGGGGTGGGCCTTGCTCTGCTGGTCTACTGGATCGGGTCGAACACCACGCAGTTGCTGCTGTGGATTGTGGCTGCGCTGTTCATCGCCCTTGGCCTGGAGCCGGTGGTCGGCTGGCTGGAGAACCGGAAGATTCCCCGGCCGGCAGGCATCCTGGTTTCCGTCGCCGTCCTGGTCAGCGCCGTTGCGGGGTTTTTCGCCACCCTGATCCCCACGATCGTGGAACAGGTCACTGAAATCGTTGAGCAGGCGCCCAACTGGGTGCGGGATTTCATTGATTCTGAATTTTTCCGCAACGTGGACAGCCAGTTCGGCATCCGCGACCGCATCACCGAGGAACTCGATAAATTCGTCAATAACCCGGAAGCGATGGGCGGCATCTTCGGCGGGGTCGTCGGTTTCGGTTCCACCCTCGCCAACGGTCTCTTCGGTGCCCTGATTGTCCTGGTCCTGAGCCTCTACTTCCTGGCCGCACTGCCGGCCATGAAGAAGTGGGGCTACAGGCTGGCCCCCCGCTCCCGCCGGCCGCGGGTGGCGGCGCTTTCGGAAGAAATCACCCGTTCGGTGGGCAACTACGTGATCGGCCAGGCGTGCGTGGCCCTGCTGAACGCCACGTTTGCTTTCATAGTGATGTCCATCGTGGGTGTCCCGTTTGCCGTGCTGCTCGCCTTCGTGGTGGCGCTGCTGGCCTTCATTCCCCTGGTGGGCGGCCTGATCGCCGGAGTGCTGGTGACCCTGATTTCGCTGACTGAGGGCTGGCAGACAGCAGCCATCTTCGCGGTCTGCTACTTCGCCTACCTGCAGTTCGAGGCCTACTTCATCTCGCCGCGCATCATGCAGAAAGCCGTTGCCGTGCCGGGCGCAGTGGCAGTCATCTCCGTTATTGCCGGCGGCAGCCTACTGGGCGTCCTGGGCGCGCTGATTGCCATCCCCACCGCGGCGGCCATCCTGCTGCTCCTGAAGGAGATTTACATCGTCCGCCAGGACAAGCACTAACCAACGGCAGTTGCCGCCGGCCCGTTCCACTCATGCGGCAGGCCCTCTGGCCCCGACCCCGCTTCGGTCACATCGTCAACAATCTCGTTCAGCGCACGGGAGGCGTACTTCTCCCCTACCCACAGGTGCTTGGCGCCGTCCACGCCGACCACCCGGGCCTGGGGAACCAGGCTGAAGCGTTCGACGGCGGCCGCAGGCTGGAGATAGTCGTCGTGCTCGGGGACCAGGACAGTCAGCGGTTTTCCCGCCTTTGCCCAGTGGCGGAGGTGATCGTCGGTGGCCCGGTGCAGCGGCGGCGAGAGCAGCACCGCACCCTCGATCCCGCTGACCACCGGTTCCACCGCGCCGTACATCAGGGCCAACTCCGTGCCGAAGGACCAGCCCACCAGCCACCGGTTGGGCAGTTGGCGTTCGACGGCGAACCGCACCGCCGCCTCGACGTCGAGCCGCTCGCCGATCCCCTCTTCGAAGGAACCCGCGCTGGTGCCCCGCGGCGATGAGGTGCCGCGGGTGTTGAAGCGAAGCACCGCTACACCGGCCAGGGCTGGAAGCCGGTAGGACGCCTTCCGGAAAACATGCGAGTCCATGAACCCGCCGTGGGTAGGCAGCGGGTGCAGGGTGATCAGCGTGGCGGTAACAATGCCGGATTCCGGCAGGGCCAGTTCCCCCACCAGTTCATGGCCATCCTCGGTGTGGAGGTGGATGTTCTCCCGCCGTGCCGGCAGAACCGTGGACGCGCGGATGGGTGACGGTCCTGAAGGCTGGGTGAAGTAGTACGACGCCGGATCAAAAGTCATGCCTGCCAGCTTAGCGACTCCGGGCGGGCACCGGCTTTCGAGGCCCCGGCGGTGACATGTCAGCGGTAGCGGTAGGACCGGGACAGCCAGCAGTTCGTGTGCCAGTGGCGGCGTTCGGCCAGGCCCGCGGCAGCCCCGAACAGGTGGTCGTCCTTCCACACCACAAGATGGGCCACGCCAGGGACCACGGCTGTGGAGCAGCCGGGACAGATGTAAGTCTTTTCGGCGTTCCTGGCGGTCATGGTCCGGACCATCCACTCGCCGTCGGGTGCGCTTTCCCGGCGGGCAATCCCTGCCCGGGCCCGCTCCAGATCCAGTTCGGGGACTTCCCCGTTGCCCTTTTTTCCTGCTGCTTTTCCAGCCGGGCCCCCCTTGGCTGCTGCACCTTTCCCGGAGACCGGGCGGCGGGGACGGTTGGAACGCGGCATGCCTCCATTCTGCCCTAGCCCCGGTAGTGTGTACGGCGTGCGACTTGTCATAGCCCATTGCTCCGTTGATTATGTTGGCCGGCTTAAAGCCCATCTTCCCCTTGCCACCCGGCTCCTGCTGGTCAAGGCCGATGGGTCTGTGCTGGTCCACTCTGACGGCGGTTCCTATAAACCCCTGAACTGGATGAGTCCGCCGGCCACCCTCCGCGTGAGCAAGCCGGAGGACGTGGACCTTGAACTCGGCGTCACAGAGCAGTGGACGGTCCAGTCGGCCAAGACCGATGACCGGCTCATCATCAACATCCATGAGCAGCTCCACGAGTCCTCCCATGACCTGGGCGTGGACCCGGGCCTGATCAAGGACGGCGTGGAAGCGGACCTGCAGAGGCTGCTCGCGGACCAGATCGAGACCCTTGGCGAAGGCTTCTCACTGATCCGCCGGGAGTACTTCACCGCGATCGGGCCGGTGGACATCCTGGCCCGGGACGCTGATGGCGCCACGGTGGCCATCGAACTCAAGCGCCGGGGAGATATCGACGGCGTGGAGCAGCTGACCCGCTACCTTGAACTGCTGAACCGGGATCCCTTGCTCGCGCCAGTGCGTGGAATCTTCGCGGCCCAGCAGATCAAGCCGCAGGCGAAGGTCCTGGCCAACGATCGGGGCATCGACTGCATCACGCTGGATTACGATGCCATGCGCGGGGTGGATGACAGCGAATCCCGGCTGTTCTAGGCCGGCCCGCCCCTGCCGGGGGTCATAACCCGTTTTTACCCAATATTTGCAGGATTGGCTGGTCAGAGGCGTTGACCTGAAAGAAACGGCGTGAAATTCTTAGGACAGTCTTTGTGTAGGTGTTTTTCATGCTCGCAAGACATGTTGCGAGCGCGAAGCTCCTGCAGGGCCGGTTCCCTCAAGAACGGGCAGTGAAGGATTCTTCTCGCGGAGTGACCAAGTCCGGCACGAAGTGTGCCGGACTTAGACAAGTTCCATAATGAGGAGAATAAAAATGGCACAGGGAACCGTCAAGTGGTTCAACGCTGAAAAGGGCTTCGGCTTCATCACCCCGGATGACTCCGATGGCGATGTCTTCGTTCACTACTCCGAGATCCAGACCGGTGGCTTCAAGACCCTCGACGAGAACCAGCGTGTTCAGTTCGAAATCGGTCAGGGCGCCAAGGGCCCCCAGGCTACCGGCGTAACGCTGGTCTAGTCCCGAAGGTTCGAAGTCCGCTGCAGGCGGGCTTCAGCTCATTGAAGATCCCCGGCATCCGTGCCGGGGATCTTCTTGTTCTACCGCCTCAGCTCACGAGGCTCCGGACCAGCCGCGCTCCCTGCCGCAGGGAAAGTCCCGGCAGATAGGCGCGGGTGAGCGCCCGCCCTATGGCGGGCAACTGCAATGGGTCCTGGTAATACAGATAAAGCGTCCGGTACTCGGGTTTGAAACGCGATTTGAAGGCCGCCAGCGAACGAAAGCCATAGACCGGTTCAAGGGCGTGGCCCACCACATCAAGGATGCGCACCAGGTTCTCGGCGGGCACCGGTTCCGGCGCGCTCTCCCCTTCGCCGTTGCGGGGAAGCTGCGCCAGCGGTGAGCCGGAGAGCGAGATAACCTCCACAGAGTCCCGCAACTCCAGCACGGCGGAGGCAATCAGGAACTCCATCACGCCGGGAAATCCTGCATCGGCCCGGCGCATGACGTCCAGGGTGCGGCTGACTACTTTCCCGTCTTCGTAAACGGGCAGCCAACTGGTCACACCGTGGACCGTCCCCTCAGCATCGACCGCCAGGCAGCACAGCACCTCGTCATCCATCAGCTCATCGATCCCTCCGAGGGTGAAGCCCATCTCGGGAACTGTTTTCCCGGCAGCCCATTCCTCCGAGACCTCACTCAGGCGGGCGCGGAGTTCCTGAGGCAGCCCGTGGTAGGTCCCCCAGACGGCTTTGACGCCGATCTTGGCTGCCCGGTTCTGCGCTGTCCGGACGTTCTGCCACTCCTTGCCCTTGAATTCCAGGTCACGGACGGCCAGCCGGGTCTCCTGGGCAACTGATACACGCTGGAAGCCGCGCCGCTGAAGCATCGGCCACAACGTGTTGTCGCAGGAGTACAAAGCCGGAATAAGCGCGCCGCCGGCACAGTAGTCGAGGAATCCTTCGGCGGTCCGCAGCCGCGTGGCAGCTGCTCCAAAGGGCCCAGCCAAGGTCAATGCAACACTGCCCTGCTGCTGGTAAGCCACAGCACCGGCCCCATCCGGGCTGAACCAATAGCGGTTGGGCTCCCAGAGAGCCATCCAGGAAAGTGAATCGCCGCCCTGGCGCAGCAGCTTCCTGGCCCTGACCCTGTCGTCATGGCCGGAGTCGCTGCCATGATGCCGGCCCAGGAGCACAGACCAGACACCAGCCAACGCCACCAGCCAAAAAACCGGTCCTGAATAGCCGAAGATCAGGGATTCGAGGCTGTCCCGGTCCGCGAACACCCGGCGGTACAGATTCGGCAGCGGCACCGGCAGGTACTGCCTGGACAGTTCCGCCAGCAGGCCAAGGGGACCACCGTCGCGGGTCAACCCGCCCGCTGCGAGCCATGCCGCGGTGTAGCTGCCAGCCAGGAACAGCCAGACACCCCCGACCACCGCAACCAGCCTCCGGCGGGCCGAAGGAACTGTCTCCACGCGGAACTGCCTGCGGTTGACCCACAAGAGCACGGTCAGCAGCAGGGGCACGATCACCAGCGGCAGGATATGCGCGAACCCTGACCCCATGGAGGAGGTATGCGGACGTGACGGGTAATGCGGGATCAGCGCGAACAGTGCTAAATAGACGGCCGCCAAAGCCGTGACCGCGAGCTGGATGGCGAGGGTGATGCGCAGGGCCATCCTGCGGCCGCGGCGCATCCCGTCAGCGCAGATCAGCAGCAGGACAACCGGCACTACGGCAACGGCCAGCCCGAACGGCCCGGTGAAGCCCGCCCGGCCCACTTCCAGGCAGGACGCCTCAACAGTGGCGCCGCAGTTTGCCTCCAGCTGGCTCAGTGTGGGCACCGGGTTGAGGACAACATCCCGGAGCAGTGCCAGCGGGCCCGTGGGCGTGCGGGCTACCGCCGTCAGGATGGGCCCGACGGCGAACACCGCCACCGTCAGCGCCAGGAGGTTCCGGGTTTCACGGCCGGTGAACCGCGGCGTATGGAGCGGGCCGTGTTCGCTCTGGTGCCACCAGCTCGATGCCAGGCCAAGCACGGCACCCACCAGGCCGATGACGGTCTCCGCGTGTCCCACGTACAGGACCAGCAACAGGGACACCGAGAGGACCGCCGTCCGCAGCCGGCGCCGCCAGAGGACCGGCAGCCTGCCACTCGCCGCGAGGGAAACGGCCAGGACTGCCGCATGCGGCCCGATCAGGCTGCTGTCTGCCATCAGGCCAAGCCAACCGTCGCCCGCATAACGGGCCAGCTGGGTGAGGAGCAGGAAAACCGTCACAGCGGCGAACTGGCCGCCCAGGAACAATGCGCCGGCCAGAACCGGCCCGAGGCTCCGCTCGGCGAGGCCGAGCAGCAGCAGGATCATCAGGGAGGCAACCAGGTATGCCAGCGGGTTCGTGGCAAAGAACAGGGACGTGAAAAGTGCCCACCAGGCACCGCCCTTCAGCCCCGGAGCGCTGACGCCGGCGAAAGGCAGCAGCTCCACCGGCGGGCCGCTGAGGAAGCTTCCGGTAACGGCCCCTGCAGCCAGGAAGAGCCCCAGGATGCACAGCGTCAAGGGCACCGACCGCAGGTAGCCCCAGAATTTCCGGACGGCAGGCAGCCCAACTGTCGACCACAGCAGGGCCGGAGCGCGGGTCCCGTCCCGGGCCGTCATTTGTCCCATCCCCACTGTGTGGTGAGGAGTTCAAGCCCGTTGGTCAGACCCGGCGTCAGCATGTCCCAGGAATGTCCCACCCCTGGCACCTCATCAACTCCCACCGTGAAGCCTGCCCCGCGGGCAGCCTCGCTCAGCTTCCTGAGGTTGGCTACAAACTCCGGATCGGTGGCCCCCGCCGCAAAGTAGGCCACGCTGCCCGGATACTGCCGCTCCTTCATCAGCGTCAGCGGCACCTGGGCGTCGAAAGCCGCGGTGTCACCATTGAACGCTGCCTCAACAGTCTTGTGGCGTTCCTTGGCCAGCGCCGGCTCGCTTTCGCTGGCGAAGGCAAGAGCACCCGAATAGAGTTCCGGGTGGCGGGTGACCATCTGCAGCGCGCAGGTGGCACCAAAACTGAAACCGCCAACGGCCCAGCGCCGGTGGTCCGTGTCCACGTCGAGGTTGGCCAGGATCCACGCCGGCACATCCACGGACATGTAAGTGTCCGCTTGCGCGATGGTGCTATCCATGCAGAGGTTATTCGCGGACTGGCTGCCATTGGGATCCACCACCACGGTCACGGGTGCCACTCCCCCGTGCTGCGCTGCGAAATTGTCCATCCGTTCCTGCAGTGACCCGCCGGTCAGCCAGTCAGCCGGACCTCCCGGCTGGCCGGGAACGAGGACCAGCACAGGGAGGCTCGGCCGGTTCGAGGCAAAGTAGGCAGGAGGCAGATAGACGAACGAGTTGCGCGTCTGGAGGCCGGAGGCCGTTGCCGGAATAGTCGCGGTGCGCAGGGCGCCCTCGGTGGGAAGCCCGCTGGCAGCTTTCCAGCCGGCCAGGGGCCGGGCGGTGCTGCCGGGCTGGCGGGTCAGCTCCTGCTCAAGGGCCGGGATGCGGGTCAGCGCCGTTCCCGTCAGGTCTGACACCGTCCTGTTGAGGCCGAAGTAGGCGTTGATCTGCAGGGCACAAAGCAGGACCACGGTGAGGAGTGCTACAAAGTCCAGGGCTCGGCGGCGCCATGATCCCGTGCGGAACCTGAGCAGCACCAGGGTCAGCCCAGCGACACCAGCAAATACCCACGCGAGGACCTGCCAGGGCAGTACGTCAGGGAAAGCGGAGGCCAGGTAGATGAGGATCCAGTGGACCACAAGTACCAGGCCGGCAGCTGCGGCAAGGGCAGCGGCGACGCTCAGCAGCCAGCGGCGGAGGCCCAGCGGCTGCGGGCGAAGGATCAGCCACACGCCGGCGGCGACGCCAAGAATCCAGGCAGTCCAGTAGAGCGGCCCGTCCGTCAACCGGACATCGGCAATCCAGTCCACGTGCCTAGCGCCAGGTACCTACGCCGACAACCGGTCCGGCTTCCAGCCAGGAGGACAGTCCCGTGTAGGCATCGAATTTCATGGCCAGCCGCAGGTCCTGGCCTTCATACCGCAACTCGACGATGACGACGTCGGGCTGGACTTTGACGGCCTCGGCTTCAGTCGGCTTGCGGCGGCCCAGCAGTTCAAGGGAGCTGCGCTTGAAGCTGTGTTTGGGACGAACGCTCAAGGAGAGCAGCCGGAACCATTCGAGGTCGTTGTCCTGATAACGGCAAACCCCCATCTGCCAGCTGTTTCCAGCCGTGCAAATGGAGGCGTCCACCGTGCCGAGGGCGCGCCGCAGATTGAAGCGGCGCACCCCCGAAAGGCACAGTGCGAAAATCAGCAACCCAAAAGCGATTGCCAGTGCGATGAACGTAAAAGTGGGCGCGTCCATCAGTGTCGTGCTAGCGGATCCCAGCAGTAGCCGCGTCGCCCAGTTGGGCGTTGTCAGCAACAATCACCACGCGGTTGTTGTCGACGGAGAAGAACCCGCCGTCAACAGCCACGGCAATGCGGTCACCGGAAACCGGCTCAATGGCCAGTTCACCTTCGGCCAGGATCGCCAGCAGGGGCGAGTGGCCGGGCAGGATTCCGATTTCACCATCGCTGGTGCGGGCCTTGACCATCTTGGCCGCTCCGGACCACACGAAGTGGTCCGCTGCGACAATCTCAACCTCAAGCTCAGCCATATTACTTGGTCTGTTCCTGGATCTTGGCCCACTGGCGCTCAACGTCATCCAGGCCGCCGACGTTGAAGAACGCCTGCTCTGCAATGTGGTCGAGGTCGCCGTCGCAGATGGCCGTGAAGCCTTCGATGGTGTCCTTGATGGCTACCGTCGAACCTTCGACGCCGGTGAACTGCTTGGCGGTGTAGGTGTTCTGGGACAGGAACTGCTGGATACGGCGTGCACGCGACACGACGATCTTGTCCTCTTCCGAGAGTTCATCGACACCGAGGATGGCGATGATGTCCTGGAGTTCCTTGTTCTTCTGCAGGATCTGCTTCACACGGACAGCCGTGTTGTAGTGATCCTTGCCGATGTACTGGGGATCCAGGATTCGGGAGGTCGAGGTCAGCGGGTCAACGGCCGGGTACAGACCACGGGAAGCAATTTCACGGGAAAGTTCCGTGGTTGCGTCGAGGTGTGCGAAGGTCGTGGCCGGAGCCGGGTCGGTGTAGTCATCTGCGGGAACGTAGATGGCCTGCATCGAGGTGATGGAGTGGCCCTTGGTGGACGTGATGCGCTCCTGGAGGAGGCCCATCTCATCTGCCAGGTTGGGCTGGTAGCCCACAGCCGAAGGCATGCGGCCGAGGAGGGTGGAAACCTCGGAACCTGCCTGCGTGAAGCGGAAGATGTTGTCGATGAAGAGCAGCACGTCCTGGTTCTGGACATCGCGGAAGTACTCCGCCATGGTCAGGGCGGACAGTGCAACGCGCAGGCGCGTTCCCGGCGGCTCATCCATCTGGCCGAATACAAGGGCAGTGTCCTTGAGGACGCCCGCCTCTTCCATTTCAACCCAGAGGTCGTTGCCTTCACGGGTACGCTCGCCAACACCGGCGAATACGGAAGTACCACCGAAGTTGCGGGCAACACGGGTGATCATTTCCTGGATCAGAACGGTCTTGCCCACACCGGCGCCGCCGAAGAGACCGATCTTTCCACCCTTGATGTACGGGGTGAGGAGGTCGATGACCTTGATGCCGGTTTCCAGCATCTCGGTGGAGCCTTCGAGGGTTGCGAAGGCAGGAGCCTTGCGGTGGATCGGCCAGTAGTCCGAAGCCTGGATCTCGGACTCGTCAACATCCAGGGGCTTGCCCAGAACGTTGAAGATGTGGCCCTTGACGCCGTCGCCAACAGGCACGGTGATGGGCGAACCGGTGTCCACAACGCTGGTACCGCGGACGAGTCCGTCGGTAGCCTGCAGGGAGATGGCGCGGATGAGGTTGTCGCCCAAGTGGAGGGCAACCTCGAACGTGACGGTCTTGGTTTCACCGTTGAGAGTAATCTCCGTGGTGAGGGCGTTGTAAATCGAGGGGATTGCGTCAGCCGGGAATTCGACGTCGACAACCGGGCCAATAACACGGGCGATACGGCCGGTAGCACCGGACGTTGCGGCTACGTGTTCGGTAGCAGTGGCAGTCATCTCTCTCACTTCACTCAGTAGATGGCGTGGGGTTTAAGTTTGTTCTTTGGTGCAGGTACAGCTGGACCGGACCGTGCTGGCTAGGACGCGCTCAAGGCGTCGGCACCGGCAACGATTTCGGAAAGCTCCTGCGTAATTTCAGCCTGGCGGGCAGTATTGCGCAGACGCGTGTACTTCTTGATGAGGTCCGTGGCGTTGTCACCGGCGGACTTCATCGCCCGCTGACGGGCTGCGAGCTCGGAAGCTGCTGCCTGCAACATGGCGGCGAAAATGCGTGATTCGATGTAGCGCGGCAGCAGAGCGTCAAGAACCTGCTCCGTTTCCGGCTCGAATTCGTAGAGCGGCAGCAGGTCCGATTCGGACGCAGCCTGCTCTTCGACAACCTCGAGGGGAAGCAGGCGGATGACCGTCGGTTCCTGCGTCACCATGGACTTGAAGCGGGTATAAACAACATGGATCTCGTCCACGCCGCCCTCTTCATAGGGGGTGGCGAAGTCATCCAACAGCGCTGCGCCAACCTCGCGTGCAACGTCGAACACCGGAGCATCCGTGTTGCCGGTCCAGCCGCGCTCGAAAGCCCGGTTCCGGAAATCGAAGTACGCCTGCGCCTTGCGGCCCATCACGTAGGTCTTGACTTCCTTGCCCTCTTCGTGCAGCAGCTCAATCAGGCCTTCAGCCTGCTTGAGCACAGTTGCCGAATAGGATCCTGCAAGGCCGCGGTCAGCGGTGATGATCAGGACGGCGGCGCGGCGGATCTGTGCCGGCTCGGTGACCAGCGGGTGGTCAATCTCGCTCTGGCTTGCCACAGCAGAAACGGCACGCGTGATCGCGTTTGCGTAAGGCAGTGAAGCCGCTACGCGTGCGCGGGCCTTGCCAATGCGCGAGGTAGCGATCAGTTCCATCGCCTTGAAGATCTTGCGCATCGACGTGGTCGAGCTGATCTTCTGGCGGTAGACCCGAATCTGGGCTCCCATACTTTTCCTTTCCTAAGATCCCGATGGCCGGGACCGCCGGAACCCCTGAGGATTCCGGCGGTCCCCGCCAGCGAAACTAGCGCTTCTGCTTGACGATTTTTTCCTGGTCGACCTCGGCCTCGGAGATAGCATCATGCTCCTCGTGGCCGGCACCTACCAGGTGGTTGTCACCCTCGCCGAAGAAGCCCTTTTTGAAGTCCACAATCGCGGTCTTCAGTGCTTCTGCGGTGTCATCGTCCATGACGTTGGTCTGCGCCAGCGTGGTCAGGATGGAGGACTTGTGCTTGAGGTGCTCGAGGAATTCGGTCTCGAAGCGGTTGATGTCTTCAACCGGAACCTCATCAAGGTGGCCGTTGGTACCGGCCCAGATGGAGACGACCTGGTTCTCAACCGGGAACGGTGAGTACTGGCCCTGCTTGAGCAGTTCCATGAGGCGGGCACCACGGGTCAGCTGCTGGCGCGATGCGGCGTCGAGGTCCGACGCGAACATTGCGAAAGCCTGCATGTCGCGGTACTGGGCCAGTTCCAGCTTCAACGTGCCCGAAACCTTCTTCATGGACTTGACCTGTGCAGCACCACCCACGCGGGACACGGAAACACCCACGTCGACGGCGGGACGCTGGTTGGCGTTGAAGAGGTCCGACTGCAGGAAGATCTGGCCATCGGTGATGGAGATCACGTTGGTCGGAATGTAGGCCGAGACATCGTTGGCCTTGGTTTCGATCAACGGCAGGCCGGTCATCGAACCTGCACCGAGCTCGTCGGAGAGCTTGGCACAACGCTCCAGCAGACGGGAGTGCAAGTAGAAGACGTCGCCCGGGTAGGCTTCGCGTCCCGGCGGGCGGCGCAGCAGCAGCGACACAGCGCGGTAGGCCTCGGCCTGCTTGGAGAGATCATCAAACACGATCAGGACATGCTTGCCGCCGTACATCCAGTGCTGGCCGATGGCCGAGCCGGCGTACGGTGCCAGGTACTTGAAGCCTGCGGGGTCAGACGCGGGGGAAGCCACAATGGTGGTGTATTCCAGTGCGCCGTTGTCCTCGAGGGTCTGGCGTACAGCCGCGATGGTCGAAGCCTTCTGACCGATCGCAACGTAGATGCAGCGCACCTGCTTGCTGACATCGCCTGAAGCCCAGTTGGCCTTCTGGTTGATGATGGTGTCGATGGCAATAGCCGACTTGCCGGTCTGGCGGTCACCAATGATCAGCTGGCGCTGGCCACGGCCGATCGGGATCATGGCGTCGATAGCCTTCAGACCGGTCTGCATCGGTTCGTGAACCGACTTGCGTGCGGTAACGCCCGGCGCCTGGAGTTCCAGGGCGCGGGTGGTCTCGGCCTTGATCTCGCCAAGGTCATCGATCGGCTGGCCCAGCGGGTCAACCACGCGGCCGAGGAAGGCGTCGCCTACCGGAACGGACAGAACCTGTCCGGTGCGGTGCACTTCCTGGCCTTCTTCGATTCCCGTGAAGTCACCGAGGATGATGACACCGATCTCGCGGACGTCGAGGTTCTGGGCCAGGCCCAGCGTGCCGTCTTCGAAGCGAAGCAGTTCGTTCGCCATGACCGAGGGAAGGCCCTCAACACGGGCGATGCCGTCACCTGCTGTCGTTACACGGCCGACCTCTACGCGCTCAGCGTTTCCGGGTTCGTAGGACGCCGCGAACTCGTTCAACGCAATACGGACGTCGTCGGCGTTGATGGTCAATTCGGCCATCTGCAGTCCCTGCTCTCCTGTTTTCGTGATCATCGTTGTCACGATGACCGGGGTTTCGTTTCGTTAAGTTGTGCTTGTCCGGCTAACCGGCCAGTTGGCGCTGAAGCTGGCCCAACCGGGTGATCACTGAAGCGTCGAGCACTTCGTCACCCACCTGGACGCGGATTCCGCCGATCAGATCAGGGTCAACACTGGTGTTGATCTTGAGCTCACGCCCGTACAGGGCGTTCAGCCCTGACTGGAGGCGGGCAAACTGCGGCTCCGTGAGGGGACGCGTCACCTTGACCGTTGCAATCCAGCGCTGCTGCCGCTTTGCTGCGAGCTCGGCGAACCGGGCCACCAGCTTTGTCGGCTTGATGCCGCGGGGCTGGGAAACCGCCTGGCCAATAAGGACTTTAGCTTCCTCACTGGAACCGGGCACCAGCTTCTCCGCCAAGCCGATCTTCGCTGCAGCACTTGCCTGCGGCTCCGACAGAGCACGTTGTACCTCGTGGTTGGAAGCGACGGCCTGGTTGAAGGAGAACAGATCGTTCTCCAGTTCTTCCAGTCCGGAGAGCCCGGAGGCAGAAACTGCCGACTTGTTTTCTGCAACGGCTATGACCACCGTTGCGGCAAGCGTCTCGAGTGCATCGCCGATATCCCGGGCCGATGCCCAGCGTGAGCTGGCCAGTCCGGCCGCGATATCCGCAGCATCAGCGGAGACTTTTCCGCCAACAAGCTGCTTGACCAGCGCCGACTTTTCGTCACCATTACGGGACGGGTCAGTTAAGGCGCGGCGCAAGCCAGCCGAGCTGTCCACCGTTCCCAGGATTCCGAAGAGTTCCTTTGCCAACTGCAGCGAGGCAAACGGAAGCTGGGCTTCCAGTTTGGTCAGCGCCGTGGTCAGCGATTCGCTCGATACACCTGACATTACTTAGCTGCACCTGCGTTCTGGTTCTCCAGATCTGCAAGGAAGCGGTCCACAACACGGGCGGAACGCTCGTCATCGTTGAGCGCCTCGCCAACGATGCGGCCAGCCAGCGTGGTGGCCAGCGTGCCTACCTCGGAGCGCAGGGACACAACTGCGGCCTGGCGCTCCGATTCGATCTGCACGTGCGCCTGGGCCGTGATGCGGGCAGACTCTGCAGCTGCCTTCTCCTTCAGATCCGCGAGGATCTGAGCGCCTTCGGCACGTGCTTCCTCGCGGATGCGGTTGGCTTCCGCGCGGGCATCCGTGAGCTGCTGCTTGTATTCCTCGAGGGCAGCTGATGCTTCCGCCTGGGCCTTTTCAGCCTTGGCGATGCCGCCTTCGATTGCCTCAGCGCGCTCTGCAAAGGTCTTCTCGAACATCGGGACAATGAACTTGACCACGATGAACATGAGGACAGCAAAGCCGACGAGGACAACGCCCATTTCCCAGACGTTGGGTACCAGTGGGTTAGCCTCAGTGGCAGCTGAGATGATCACCTGGTTCATAATTCACCCGTCCTTATCTACTCGGTCTTGGATGTTCGCTTGGTTCTGAAGTCAGACTTAGAGAACGAAAGCGAAGACCAGGCCGAGGATGGCGAGAGCTTCAGTCAGCGCGAGGCCGAGGAATGCGATCGGCTGCAGGACGCGCTGGGCTTCCGGCTGACGTGCGACGCCGTTGATGTACGCGGCGAACACGAGACCAACACCGATACCACCGCCGATTGCGGACAGACCGTAACCTACGAGGTTGAGATTGCCTTCCATTTTATTCCTTTCAAGATGCCATCTGTGTGGCAGGTTGTTTGGTTTGCTTCATCCCCGTGAGGGGAAGTTTGTGGATGCCTAGTGGCTGTCCGCGTGCAGGGCGCCTTCGATGTAGATGGCGGTGAGCAGCGTGAAGACGTAGGCCTGGAGCGCCATGATCAGCGCTTCCAGCATGTACATGGCGATGGCGCCGCCGAGCACCAGGAGCGAGGTTCCCTTGAGCAGGATGTTCTCCTGCATAACGAGGAATTCGATTCCTGAGCCTGCGATCATGACGATCAGGTGACCTGCCAGCATGGTGGCAAAGAGTCGGAGGCTGTGTGTGACGGGCCGGACCAGGAAGTTGGAGATGATCTCGATCGGGATGATGAGCGGCAGGATGTACACCGGTACGCCTGAGGGTACGGTGGCCAGCTTGAAGTACTTCAGTCCGTTCTTCCGGATGCCGATGGCGATCCAGGTGACGTAAACAATGCCCGCGAGGACATAGGCGCCGCCGACGTGCGAGAAGCTCGGAAGCTGCAGCACGGGAATTGCACCGTAGATGTTGTTTACGAGGATAAAGAAGAAGAGGCTGAACAACAGCGGCACATACTTCATAAAGTCTTTACCGCCGATAATGTCCTTGGCGATGCTGTTACGCACAAAGCCATAGGCCATTTCACCAGCGAACTGGAGCTTGCCAGGGACAAGCTGCTGCTTACGGGCAGCTAGCAGAAAGAATGTGGCGATAATAACGACCGACAGAATAACCAGCAGCATCTGCTTGGAGAATCCGTCTGCCGCCCCCCACGGCAGGATTGCCGGCAGGTGCATTTCTTCAATTCCTGGAGGAGTAAACTCTCCAGAATCTTGGGCCGGGAGCGCAAGCGCGATCAACGCGTTTCCTCTCTGCAGTGTCCATCATTGGGCGTGTGTCGGGGACCGGCGGGTTTTCGCTCCGCTGCTCCCCCTGTGAAATTATTTGGCATTAGTGTTTCCGTCCGCAGACGGGCCGCTCCCTGCGTCGCTCTTACCGGCAGTGTTACTTGAACTGGTAAGGCCATGCATGTAGGAAAGATAGAAACCTCCGACAGCTCCAAGCAGAGCGCCTGCGAGCACGATCCAGCGGGTTCCCCACAGATAATCCAGACCCCACCCTATCAAACTCCAGACGATGATTCCGCCAATAATGTAGCTGAAGACGGCCATCCCGGCGTTGTATCCGCCGTCGCTGTTTTCCGCCGACACCCCCGGTGTGGAGGCGCTGGTTTTAGGGCTTCCCGAAGGCTTCCCGGGAGTGCGTTTGGATTCAGGCATCGTGGGTTTCCTTGGTTTCCGGGTCGTTGTAAATCTGCAGCCTGGCTTTGCTGAATGCATAGAGCTCGGCCGCCTGCCACAGGACCACCGTGGCAACCGCACCAATCACGAACCAGCGGCTGTTCAGCCACTCGGGCGCACCGATGACAAGAAGCACTACGGCAAAGCCCACAACCTTGATGAAGTAGGTGACCACGAACATGCCGATTGCGCCTGACGGGTTCCGGCGGCCCACGAAGTGGCCCACCAGGAGGCTGACGGCGAAAAAGAGCATTACCAGGAGTCCGCCACCAACGGCGGACAGCGCGGCCGCCGGCCCGTCCAGCAGAAGCGCAGCAAGGCCGGCGAGCAACAACGCGGCTCCCCCACCCGCCGCGCTCATGGCCAGCAGGCCCAACCACAAGGATTTGGTGGGACCGGAAACGCCAACGTGTCCGTTGCCGGACGCACGTCCGGGTTCGGCGTTGGAGGTCATGGGATCCCAATCGTCGGGGGTTTTGGTGCAAGGTGGCGCGGCGAATGGCCGCACCTGAATTCTACACGAGATAGAACATGCCGCCGTCCGGGGCCGCGTGCCGCCCTCTGCATGTCTAAGACACCGGCACCCGGGTGACCTTCTGACGCCGTCGGAAGCGCCGGATCAGGTCTGGCGAGGCGAGATAGAGTCCCAAAATGGCAAGACTTCCGGCGACACAAAGCACCACAACAGGCAGCGCTGCCGTGGCGGCGATGAAGCTGAGTACTGTTACCGCGATAGTGCACGCTGAAACGGTGCCGGCGGACTGCACGTGGGAAAAGCCGACGTCGGTCAGCCGCTGGTAGACGTGCTCACGGTGGGATGAATACCACCGCTCGCCGGCCTTGATCCTGCGCAGGAGCGTGTACCCGGTATCGGCCACGTAGACCAGGATCGGCGCCAGGAGGTATTCGACATAGACACCGCCGAGGAACCCGCCCACGGCAAGCGCCGCAACGGAGGCGCCCAGGAGGTAGCTGCCGACGTCGCCCAGGAACACGGAGCCCCGCGACAGGTTCCAGGGCAGGAAGCCCAGGAAGGCCATGGCAAGCACGGCGCCGCCGGCCGTGAGCCACGGCTGTTCGGCCAGCAGCCCGGCCACGGCATAAGCGGCACCCGCGAGGATCCCGTGGAAGCTGGAGATTCCGTTGACGCCATCCATGAAGTTGGCAATGTTGACATAAGCGGCAATGGCCAAGGCAGCCAGCGGCAGCCACCAGAAGGACTGTCCGGTGAGGTGGATCAGGCCGGCTGAACCGGCGGTGCCAATTCCCAGCTGCGCGGCGGCCCGGCCACGGATGGACAGACCACGAAGGTCTTCGATCCAGCCCACGGCGGCACTCGCCGCGATGATGGCCAGGACCGTGAGGAAGACGGAGCGGTCCACCGTCACCGCACCGAGGACGACGGCGGCCGCGTAGCCAACGGCGGTAGCCAGGGAAACAGCCACCCCCATGCCCCGGATCGTGGTCTTGCCGTGGGACGACCGGGCCGAGGGAACGTCCACCACACCCATTTTGACCAGCCACGGTTTGACCACAAACGGCAGCAGGACACTCGCGGCCAGGGTGATGAGTGCAGCAAGCAGGACCGGCATCATGACGCCGCCCTGACATTCTGGCCCGGTTCGTCGGCTTCCTCATCAGGGATCGACTCGATGTCCAGTCCCTGTTCGGCCTCACAGCGGGCCAGCCAGACGTTGATGTCCAGCCCGGCCGGATCCTGCTCGTGTGCCCTGGTGTGCGAAATCTTGGGATGCAGGGGGCGTTCGTCCAGCTCGCCGGTGCCCACGAGTTCTTCGTGAAGTTTCTCGCCGGGCCTGAGCCCCGTGTAGACGATCTCCACCTTTTTGCCGGACATCGCGATCATGCGCTGGGCGACATCGAGGATTTTGACCGGCTCCCCCATGTCAAGGATCATGACTTCGCCGCCGCGGCCGATTGCGCCGGCCTGGATTACCAGCTGGCAGGCCTCCGGAATGGTCATGAAGAACCGGGTGACTTCGGGGTCTGTGACGGTAACGGGTCCGCCCACCCGGATCTGCTCAGTGAAGAGCGGGAGCATCGAGCCGCGGCTGCCCATCACGTTGCCGAACCGGACCGAGACAAATTTCCGGCCGGTCTGGCCGGCCATCCAGGCGGCCAGCTTTTCGGCCACACGCTTTGAATGGCCAAGCGCGGTGGTCGGGTTTGCTGCCTTGTCCGTGGAGATGTTCACAAAGTGCGAAACACCGGCGTACTGTGCGGCCCGGAGCACGTTCAAGGTGCCCAGGACGTTTGTTTTCCAGGCCTCCACCGGGTACTGCTGCAGCAGCGGCGCGTGTTTGAGGGCTGCGGCGTGGAACACCACCTCGGGGCGGCGGTCCTGGAAGATTTCCCGGAGGGCCGCGCCGTCGCGGATGCTTGCCAGGACGGTGTCGCGGCCGGCGAGCAGTCCGCGGCCGGTGATGGAGATCTGGGTGTGCTGCAGGCCGGTTTCATCGTGGTCAAGCATGATCAGTTCCGCTGGCGAAAACTGGACGATCTGCCGGCACAGCTCTGAGCCGATGGACCCGCCGGCACCCGTAACCAGGACCCGCTTGCCCTTGATGTAGCCTGCGATCTCGTCAACCTTGATGTCCACCGGGCGCCGCCCGATCAGGTCCTCAACCGCCACGTCGCGGAAGTCGGAGAAGCCCTCGGGGGCCCCGCGTCCGAGCATGTCCCGCAGCGGGGGCAGGACCAGCACCCTGACGTTCAGGCCGGCGACGGCGTCCGAAATCCGCCGGACCACCGAGGCCTCCACATTGGCAAAGGCCAGCACCAGGACCGTGGCGCGGGTGCGCCGGATGATGGCCGGCAGGTCATCGCCGCGGCCCAGGACCTGGACCCCGGCGAGCCGCAGGTGCTTCTTGGTGGGATCGTCATCGATCAGCCCCACCGGGAAATAGGGCGAATCAGCATCCTGCATCATGCGGGTCACCAGGGAGTTGCCGAGGAAGCCTGCACCGTAGACCAGGGTGTTCTGGGCGCCGTCGCCGGGACGGTTCCTGCTCTCCGCGTAAAGCCGCTTGGCGTACCGGGCCGCGCCCATAAAGAGGCACGCGAACGGGAAGGCGATGAGTCCCACGCTGCGGCCGATCCCGATGTCCTCATAGAGCACCAGCAGGCTCAGCGTGATGGAGGCTGCCACAATGACGGTGACGAAGACCAGGGCCTTGGCTTCCTGGAAGCTGCCGAACGGGTACCTGCCGCGGTACAGTGCCAGCGCATAGCCGGAGACGGCCTGGACCACGATTGCCAGGGCCATGATGATCATGGCGCTGACAAGCTGTTCCTCGCGGACGCCCATCTCGTAGCGCAGCAGCAGTGCCAGGACGATCGCTACGACCCACGACATCGAATCGAGGAAGAGCTGCACCCAGATCCACAGCGGGGGCTTCTTCTCGTCAGGTGTTGCGGCAGGTTCGCGCGCTTCAGATTTCGTAGTCAACAGAGATTGCAACCGACTTCCACTACCACGGCGGCCATGCGCCTGTTTCAAAAATTACCCGGCCGTGCAACTGCCGGAATGCAGCCGGGTCTTCCACGATACTAATCGCTGCAGGGCCGGAAACCCGGGTTCATGGCGGCCGTACCGGGCTGATGACCCGTTCAAACGCTAGATTTAAGCAGGTTCCCGGCCCGCCGCGGCGGGAACCGGCGGCATCGGCTGCCAGCTCTTGTCGGCGAGGATGGCCCGCGATTCGCGCCACCCCTGCCACAGGGAACCGGCACCCTTGACGCTGCGTTCAACCAGCACCAGGCGCACCATTTCCTTCAAATAGGTCAGGACCGTCCCGGCACCGAAGCCGAGCCGGTTGTACTTGCCGTGGGCGCGCAGGTATTGGGCCACATGTCCCCGGTTCCGCATCACGTAGCGCCTGCTCAGGTCCGAGGAGTCATTCAGGTGGCGCACGCCCAGATCCACCTGGCGCTGGGCACGGACTTTCTTGATGACGAACGCGTTCACGTAGACCACCGGAACCTGCTGTGCAGCGAGCCAGCCGTAGATGAGATCGTCCCAGGTGATGAAGAACCGCGGGTCCGGCAGCCCGATGCTCCGGGCCAGCGCTGCCGTCATCAGCATGCCTTCGAAGTTGCCCACATTGGTGCGGAAGACATCGGATTTGCGGAAGACATCGCCGGAGACCGGCAGGAACACGCCGAGCGCTTCGACGAAATGGTGCTGCCAGAAGAAGGGCTTGCCCGCTGCGTCGTAGCGCCGGCCGATCAGGCAGGAGTAATCAGGGGTGAACCTGTCCAGTGCCTCCACCGCCCCGGGGAGCACCTCGACGTCGTCGTCCATCAGCCACAGCCACTCGGCACCGGCCGCAAGCGCCAGTTCGACGCCGCGCGAGAATCCGCCTGAGCCGCCCACGTTCGTGGCCAGGCGCTCATAGTGAATGGGCAGGTCACCGGCAGCAATGGCCCGGGAAACTACGTCCCCGGTGTGGTCGGTGCTGGCGTTGTCCACCACGAGGATCCGGTACGGCCGGGTGCCCAGGCGGCTGAAGGAGCCGAGCAGGTTCTGCAGGAAGTCGGCACGGTTATAGGTGACGACGACGGCATAAAGGTTCTCCACGCCGGCCTAGCTGTTGGTGGACATCAGTTGGGCGGGCGAGCCGAAGCCCTTTCCGCGGAAGCCCGTGGAATAGGCCCCGAACCAGTGCGCCAGGCCCTTGAAATCGCCGGTTTTCAGGAAGTAGTAAGGGAAGCCCACAATGTCCGCGCCGAACCAGCGCAGGTTCCGGTACTTCCGGGTGAGGTAGCCGCGGTTGCGGAAGTAGCAGTACCGCTTGAATTCGCCCTCCGGGATCACCGGGGTGATGAAGCCGCCGAAGACCGGCTTCATTTCGGTCCAGGTGGCCGGGTGCTGGACGGCGACGGTGGCCAGGGTGCCGTACTTGAGGCCGGCCTTCTTGACCCGCGACAGGAAGTCCACCTCATCGCCGCGGATGAAGAACTTTACGTCGGGGATGCCGATCTTGTAGAAGACCTCAGTGCGGATCAGTGCCCCGTTGAAGAAGTGCACCATGTCCGGCAGGTAGCCCATGGGGGCCAGCCGGGAGCGGTCGTTGGTCAGCAGTCCATTGATCCGGAAGTTGAACGAGAGCCGGTTGGGATCGGCCGTGGCAGCAACCAGCGGGCTGATGATATCGAGCTGGTGCTCCTCGGCTGTTTTGAGCAGCTCGGCGAGGCAGCTCGCGTCTTCCGGGTGGCCGTCGTCGTCCATCATCCAGATCCACTCCGCGCCGCTGGCCATGGCGGCCATGATCGCGTAGGCGAATCCCCCAGCGCCGCCAAGGTTCGCCTCGGAGCGGAGGTAGTTGATGTTGTCTCCGCCGGCGTTGACGACGTCGGTCGCCGGGACGGTACCTGAATCCACCAGCGCAATGGAGTGGATGGGGGCGGTCTGTTCGGCCAGGCCCTTGAGGAGGAGGGCGAGTTCCTCGTGGCGGTCGAACGTTACCGCCGCGACGGCGACTTTGGGCTGCATGTCAGTTCCTCGGTGAATCGTCGACGGCGGGTGCTTCAGGAGTGCCGTCCTCTGGGGTGCTGTCTTCAGCAGCCGGCGTCTCTTCCGCCGGTTCTTCTGCTTCCGGTTCCTCCGCCATCGGGATCTCACCGAGGCCGAGAACGCCGGGGACGTGCTCGCGCAGCTGATCCAGGGACACCGCACCGTTGCGCACCACGCGCAGGAGCGGCCCGGTGGCGTCCACGATGGTGGACGGCACTGCTTCGGTGCCCTCCACTGGCCGGAAACCGCCTTCGAGGTAAACCTCCACGGATTCGGCGAGCTGTATCCGCGCCTCCGCTGCGGTCTGCGCCGGGGCGTGGCCGGTCCGGTTGGCAGAGGACACAGCCAGCGGACCGGTCAGCGTCAGGAGTTCCTGGGCCACCTCGTCGGCGGGCATCCGGAGCGCCACCGTTCCACGGGTCTCGCCGAGGTCCCAGTCCAGGGACGGCTGGGCGTGCAGGATCAGGGTCAGCCCGCCCGGCCAGAAAGCCTCGGCGAGCTTACGGGCCTCGGCCGAAACATCAGTGGCAAGTCCGTCCAGTGCGTTGATCCGGGGAATGAGCACCGGCGGCGGCATGGTGCGGCTGCGCCCTTTGGAGACCAGCAGCATGGTGACGGCCTGCGGGGAAAATGCATCCGCGGCGATCCCGTAGACGGTGTCGGTGGGAAACACCACGCATTTCTTTTCGCTGATGGCGCGCTGGGCATGTTCGAGTCCCAGGGCGCGCTGATCCTCTGAGGTGCAGTCGTAGGTTGTGGTCACTGGCCTATTCTTTCATCACTCGTGGTGCGGTCCGGCAAGCACGGCGCTGGTGGCGCGTTCCTTGCCGTTGAGGTCCTGATGGGTGGTGATTTCCGTCCAGGCACCGGTCCGCTTCATCATTTTGGCGATCCAGCCGGACTGGACTTCCGCGTGTTCCATCACGAAGTACCCACCGGGAACCAGCAGCCGGGCAGCCGAGGCGGCCGCCGCCGTAGGAAGTTCCATGCCGTCCGCTCCCCCGCCGTACAGCGCTTCGGGAGGGTCGTGGAGTGCCACTTCGGGTTCGTTGGGGATGGCCTCGGAGGGGATGTAGGGCGGATTGGAAATCACGACGTCGAAGGTGCCGTTAAGTTCCGGCAGTGCGTCCCGCAGGTCCCCCAGGACCAGCTGCACGCCCAGGGGTGCGAGGTTTTTTTCGGCCCAGGCATGGGCGAACGGGCTGAACTCCACGGCATGGACTTCCGCGCCGGGTACCTCGTGGGCGATGGATCCCGCAATGGCGCCGGACCCCGTCCCAAGGTCCACAATCCGGGGGTGGGCCATGCCCTTGACGTAATCAATAACCAACTGGACCACTGATTCTGTTTCCGGACGCGGGATGAACACGCCAGGCCCCACTGCGAGTTCCAGGTACCGGAAATGGGCGACGCCGGTGATGTGCTGCAGCGGGATCCGCCGGGCACGTTCGGCAACCAGTTCCGCATAGCCCTCCGGTGCGGGCGTGTCCCCCAGCATCATCGCCCGCAGCCTGCCGAGGCCAATACCGAGGAGGTGCTCCGCCAACAGCTCGGCGTCGACGCGGGGGCTGGGCACCCCAGCGTCGCGCAGGATGGCTGTAGCCTCGCTGACCGCAGCCGCGAGGGACTGCCCGGACCCGGGCGCCATAGGCTCTCTTGTCACAGCAGCTCTGTTGTCACAGGGGTCCGGCTATTCGCCGATGGCGTCCAGGCGTGCCTGTTCGTCCATCTCGATGGCGGACTGGATAACGGGCTCCAGATCGCCGTTCATGACCTGGTCCAGGTTGTACGCCTTGTAGCCGGTGCGGTGGTCCGCGATCCGGTTTTCCGGGTAGTTGTAGGTGCGGATGCGCTCGGAACGGTCCATGGTGCGGATCTGGGACTTCCGCTGGGCCGAGTTCTCGGCGTCGATGATCTCCTGCTGGTGCGCCAGGATGCGGGCACGGAGCACGCGCATGCCTGCTTCGCGGTTCTGCAGCTGGGATTTCTCGTTCTGCATGGCCACCACGATGCCCGTGGGCAGGTGGGTGATGCGGACGGCGGAGTCCGTGGTGTTCACGGACTGGCCACCGGGACCGGAGGAACGGTAAACGTCGATCTTGAGATCGTTCTGGTTGATGTCCAGCTCTTCAGGCTCGTCGACCTCTGGCAGCACCAGGACCCCCGCTGCGGAGGTGTGGATGCGGCCCTGCGATTCGGTGACCGGCACGCGCTGTACGCGGTGCACGCCGCCCTCGAACTTGAGCCGCGCGTAGACACCCTCGGCGGGATCGTTCGAGTTGCCCTTGACGGCCATCTGGACGTCTTTGTAACCGCCCAGGTCTGACTCGGTGGCGGAGATCAGTTCAGTCTTCCAGCCGCGTGACTCCGCGTACCGGGTGTACATCCGCAGGAGGTCGCCAGCGAACAGGGCGGCTTCGTCGCCGCCCTCACCGCCCTTGACCTCAAGGATCACATTGCGGGCATCGTCTGGGTCCCGCGGAATAAGCAGGCGCCGCAGCTTGGCCGAAGCAGTCTCCATGGCCGCCTCAAGCTCAGGAACTTCGGCAGCGAACTCTGGGTCCTCGGCAGCCATCTCCCGGGCCGCGGCAAGGTCATCCCGGAGCGCCTCCCACTTGTGATAGGCCTCCACAATGCCGTTGAGCTCCGCAGACCGCCGCCCAAGCTTCCGGGCCAGCCGCTGGTCAGCATAAACAGCAGGATCCCCCAGCTGCGCCTGGATAGCATCATGCTCATCAAGCAGGCCCTGTACGGACTCAAACATTTGTCATTACCTTTCAACGCCGTGGATATAAGTTTAGTGATGCTCACAGCGGTAGGTGACGGGGGCAATCGCTGTCGGGTATTTTTGCCGGCCAGGGAGTGGCATCGGGCCTGTCGGAGCGTTGGGGGGGTCCGAACCCCGAACAGAACCCCCCCCCCCCCGGGGGGGGGCCGCCCAAATCCCCCCCGCCCCCCCCAACC